>JARFPZ010000569.1 GCA_029288035.1 Desulfosarcina sp. | reverse complement strand
TTTTCCAGGTGCAGCACCGAGCGGCCGAGGGTGGTCTTGCCGCATCCTGATTCTCCCACCAGCCCCAGCGTCTCTCCACGCGGCACAACCAAATCCACCCCGTCAACTGCCTTGACCCAATCCACCGTACGTTGAAAAATGCCTTGTCTAATTGGAAACCAGGTGCGGAGCCCCTTGATTTCCAAGAGCGGCTCACCGAAACCAGCCATATCTTCTCGACGCTTCTTTGCGCGGCCGGGGTAATCTATGTCCAAGTCGGGATCCGTTGGATTTATCGTGATTCCCTGGGACTCGGCCCGTAAAAAATCTTCAATGGTTGGAAGTCTCTCGGATCTGGTCTTCAGGCTCGGTCTGCAGGCGATCAGGCCCTTGGTGTACGGATGTTTCGGGTTCGTGAAGATGTCCGCCACGCTGCCCAGCTCAACAATGTGTCCCCCGCGAGCGTATTCGGGATCATCGTCCTTCCCCGTTCCGATGCCAAAATGGCGAAGCGTCTCGCCAGGGCACATCACTGCAACCTGGTCGGTGATCTCCGCGATCACGGCCAAGTCGTGGGTGATAAACAGGACGGCCATGTTGCGTTCTTTTTGCAGATCCTTTATCAGCTCCAGAATTTGCTTTTGGATGGTGACGTCCAGCGCGGTTGTGGGCTCGTCGCATATCAAGAGCTTGGGATCGCAGGCGAGGGCCATGGCGATCATCACCCGTTGCTTCATCCCCCCGGAAAGCTCGTGGGGATACTGGTTCATGCGCCGCTCCGGCAGGGGGATTCCGACCTCGTCCAAGAGCTCGATGCCGCGCTTCCAGGCTTCCTCCCAGCTCCCACCTTTGTGATAAACAATGGATTCAGCCACCTGCTTGCCGCATTTAAATACAGGATTAAGGCTTGTCATAGGTTCTTGGAAGATCATGGCAATGTCGCCGCCCCGGTAATAGGGCATCTCATCGATGGGAAGTTTGACAAGATCCACCCGGCCTTTTTCCCCGATCCATTCAACGGTGCCCTCTTTGATGTCTGCAACGCTTTCCGGCAAAAGCCTCAGTATCGAGTAAGCCATCACCGACTTGCCCGAGCCCGACTCGCCGACGATACCCAGGGTTCTCCCCCGCTCTACCGCCAAGCTGACGCCGTCCACGGCCCGCACGGTTCCGTCCTCGGTGTGGAAATAGGTCTTAAGACCGTCTATTTTCAACAAAGGAGTGCTCATCAATTATTTCCTACCTGAGCCGAGCGTACTTTTTGGGATCGAAGGCCTCGCGCACGGCTTCACCCACCATGACCACACAAAAGAGCGTTCCGGCAAATGCCAGAACCGGGATGTACACCAGGTGCGGGTAATTTACGATGTTTTCCGAACCCTGTCTAAGGAGTGCCCCCCACGAAGGCGTGCCGGGCGGCAGTCCGTAACCCAGAAAATCCAGGGAAACCAGCGCGCTCATATAACCAACCACGGCAAAGGGAAAAAAGGTTACGATGGGGACGAGGGAGTTGGGCAAAATATGCCGGACCATAATTTTAAGATCCTTCACACCCAGGGCGCGGGCCGCCTGCACATAATCCCGGGACCGCTCTCGATAAAACTCGCCGCGTACGGTGTAGGTTATGCCGGTCCATCCTCCCAGCCCCACCAGCATGAAGGCCAGGATCGCGAATTTTACGCTCGAGGAAACAGGACCGATGACGCTGGAGATGATAATCATGGTAAAGAGAAACGGGATGGATGACCAGATTTCGATTAGGCGTTGGGCGAAGATGTCGAACCATCCCCCGAAATACCCCATGGCGCCGCCCACCAGCACGCCGACGGCATAGCCCGTGAACGCCACGAACAGGGCAAAGGCGAAGCAAATGCGAAATCCATAGAGCAGCTGGGATACGATTTCACGCCCCTGCTCGTCGGTGCCCAAAATCGGGAAGTCTTTCTGAAAGGGTTTGTGCGGCGGCGCGCCGGGGAGATCCAAAAGCTGTTCCCTGGGTGAATAAGGGAAAGGCGGCATCAGAATGGACGCCTTGCCGCTTTCGAGCTCTGTACGGAGGACTCTCAACCGCTCGGCCTTTTTTCGAATGCCCTCGTATTCTTCCAGCTTCGATTCCGGAAGCGGCTGGGTAGGGTCGTAAAGCAGCCCTCTGTTTTTGGCCTGCTCTGCGAGTACCTTGCGAAAGCGAGCCTCGTCCTTGGCAATGCCTTCCTCCATTTCCGCTATTTTCGTATCGAGTACATCGGGGTTGCCGATCCAGGCGGCGTACTCCCTGCAGTCAAGGTCTCCGGCATCGTCTATCCCGTAGTCATTGGCCGCGACCCGGTCGTTGAATCTGGCGAAGGGGATCAGGAAGTTGGCCCAGTTGGCGATCGCCGCAAATTGAACCTTCTCGCCGTATTGAATATAAATGGGTTTGTTGTTGACGAAGAGTTCCAGCCCCAGACTCATGACCGAGGCCATGGTCACCAGCACGAAACACGCGTATCCGCGCTTGATCTGCTTGAACCGCAGAATGCGCTTTTCGGTGAGCGGCGTCGGCTTCATGGCGAACCCGAGAACGCGACCCAAACCAGTGAAGAATTTTGGGATCACCTTGAAAGCGACCAGATAGCTGACGGTGAACACCAGGGCCAGCTGCGCTAATTTTAAGACAAAGGTCATGAGGAGACTCCGAATCGTATGCGAGGGTCGATCATCGCCCAAATGATGTCGGATAAAATGTTGCCGAAGAGCCTGATCGCCACGCCGATGACGAGGGTGGCTAAGATAATCGGATAATCGCGCTGCACCACCGCTTCGTAGCCCATGAGTCCCATCCCCGGAATGTTGCAGACTTTCTCTATTAAGAATGATCCGGCGAATAAAATACCCACTGCGTGGCCGATTCCCGCAGTTATGGGAATTAGCGAGTTTCGGAGTGCGTGGACGAATATGACTCGCCGTTCCGGCAGCCCCTTGGCGAACGCGGTTCGCACGTAATCGGCGCCCAGGTTCTCGAGGAGGCTGTTTTTCATGAGAATGGTCATTGTGGCGAAGGAGCCGATCATGTAGCCGATAATCGGTATCAGCATATGGCGGACGCGGCCCAAAAGTGCTTGAAGGAAGGTCAGTTGCTCGATGTTGTCGGGCTTGTAGCCCCCAAGGGGCAGCCAATCGACGTTTACGGCCACGCCCACCAGTAAGAGCATGCAAACGACGAAGCCGGGCATGGAATAACCCAGAAAGACGACAAACGACGAAGCGGTATCGAAAAAGCTGTGGTGTTTTATGGCTTTATAGACTCCCAGCGGCACGCACACCAGCCAGGTGAGCAGATAACCGATGAGTCCGAATTGAATGGAGATTTCCATCTTCGAACCGATGAGCCCCAGCACCGGTTCGTTGTGGGTGTAGGATCGGCCGAAGTCCAGCTGGACAATGCCACTTAAGCGTTTTTCTACCTTGTAGATGAGTCCGACCTCGTTGATTTCAAATCCACGTTCGGCGGCTATCTGCTCCCGTTTTTCGCCCGCTGCACGAATGGCGGCGATCAAATTCAGTGCCTTTTCGGCGTATTCCCTGTCTTCAGCCAACTCGATTTCAGACAGCACAGCGCAGTATTTGCCGTCTGCGTAGGTATGGCCTTCGATCTCCAAAAAGGCCAGAAGCTCGTCGAGCTTGCCGTAGCCACCGCCCCGCAGCGCTTCGGCCCGGCGGTAAAAGCTCTTTTCGTCGGCCATTAGCTTTTCTAGCTCTTCATCTGAAAGCGTTCGATAAAGTCTGCCCCGAAAGACAACGTGCCCTTTGGCTGCAAGCAATTCGTCGAGCTCCGTTTCCCGCTCCCCTTGCTTTGCGAACAAGTCTTTAAGCGGTTTGAACGCTTCACCGTGTTTTTCCATGGTAGCGGCGGGAACCCGCGTCTTGAAAGACCTTTGCCAAAGGCCCAGCCACTGCAAGTATCCTACGAGGATAGGGCGGTCCAAGGCGTAATATTCCTCGAGCTCCTCCAGACCCTTTGCATCGAGCTGAAGATCGCCCTCGGAAACCGCGCCTGCAGACGATCCCCCGCCGCCCTCGCCGCGCATGGCGGCCATCTTCATGGCGGTTTCGGCCTGCTCGATGGGGCCGCCGGGAACAACGCGCAAAATCGCGTAAACCATAAAGGTTATCGCGAAAAACGTAATTGGAACCAGCATTAGGCGTCGGATAAAGTATGCGCTCATGCCGCTCATTGATTGACCTCGCTCATGGGCAGATCATGCTCGTTCCACCAGGTCTGTTCCGGTGCGTCATACTGGTTAAGCGGCTTGTCAGGGTAGTTGGCGGTATTTGTGGCCTTGTTGGCCTGGGTTCGGCGATCGCGCGCCTCATCGTACCACCAATAAGCGATGATGTTGTTCGTGTCGCGGGCGAAGCGGCTGGCGTACTCGGGTGGGTGACCGAACTTATCCCAATAGATGACCCTGAAATACGGCGCGAACCACCCGAGTGCGTAGGGGTGGGTTTCAAAGAGAAGCTCGTCCAGGCGCTGCAGCATCTTGATCCGCCGCTTGCCGTCGAATTCGGTCTGGTAATCTTCCATTATCTTGTCGGCTTCCTCGTTTTTGAAGCCGTTTAGGTTGTTCGTTTGGGGCTGGTCTGCGTTCTTTGAGTGCCAATTGTTAATCGGCTCGGGAAAGAGCGAAGCGGTCCACCCCCAGAATGTAATCTTGTACTTATATTCCCAGACTTTCTTTAGCAACGACGGATAGTCTATGAGATCCAGCTCCATTTTGATCCCGGCCTGCTGCCAAAGGTCATCCACGACAACGGCATGAATGCGTTGAAAAGTGGGGGATGCGAACTCCACCGGGATGACCGGAAACCGTTCACCCATGGCGTTGGCGAGATAGCCTTCGTTGTCACGCTCGACCCAACCGTCAAGCGCCAGCAAACGGCGGGCTTCGCCGGGGTCGTAGCCTACGCGCTTCGCGTTGGGCCGGGCCCAGGGCTGGCCGGGGTAGTAGCTGTCGGTGTATTCGTATTGATAAAAGAAAAACTTCTCGAACAGCTTCTCGCGATTGAAGAGATGGGCGAAGGCCTTTCGGACGTTTAGACTGTCGAAAGGCGGCTCGCGCATGTTGAAGCAGTACCCGCCGAATCCATTGGGTGTCTGATTGTAAATCTTGCGCTTTTGAACCCAGCCCATCTGGATTGCATTTTCCTTGTCGAGCTCATCTACCCATCTTTGGGCTCTAGAAACCCGATAAAAATCCAACTCGCCGGCCAAGAACTTTTGATACGTGAGCTCTTCGTCGCGGATGACCTCCCAGCGGATCGCGTCGAAATTATAAGCGCCCTGGAAGTTTGGATTGTCCTCGTCCCAGTAATCTTTTCGCCGTCTAACCATGATTGACTGGCCTTTTTTAATGTCCTCGCTTTTCAGCTCGTACGGGCCTGTTCCGGGCGGAAGCTTCCAGTTCCATTCATTCACATAGGTCTCGCCGTCCATGCGGATGTAGGCGGCTGGGTATATGTTGCTCCCTGAGATCGTAAGCAGGCTCTGCCAGCGGGGCTCCTCGGAACGGATTTCAACCGTCAGGCGATCGAGAACCTTCACCTCTTCGATGAGCTCATTGTAATACTGGGAAATCGATGGATCCTTGCGGTCGGGATTCATGTAATGCTCGAAGGTGGCGGCGACATCATCCGCCGTCACCGGCCGACCATCGGCCCAGCGGGCCTTGGGATTAATACGAAAACGAAAGGTTTGGCGATCGTCGTCCACCTGCCAGTGAGATGCAAGCCCCGGAACATAATCCCCGATGGTGTGGTCGTATCCCATAAGGGATTCGTAAATAAGCCCGTGGATGGTTGAAAGGGTAGCGAGCCTTGAATTGGGCCCCTCGGTCCTGATCGTTGGCGGATAGCTGGAGATAGAAAGCCGAAGAATTCCGCCTTTGGGTGCATCGGGCACGGCCACCGCGGGCCCGGGATCGTTGGTCAGCCACTCATTGGGATTGAAGGGAAGGTCGGGCGGAAACGTGGGATTGTAATCCTTGCCCCATTCGGGCGGCGGATCGAGAACAACATGGTCAAGGGACCTGAGGTTTTGATCGAAAGCTTCCTGGGAAACCTCGAGTCCCAGTATTTTCCAAGCCGCTTGTTTATCGTAATCGGGCATGGGATGTTGGAAGTCGCAGGCGCATAAAGCGAGCATTGCGGCAATTAAAATGTACACTGGGAATTTCATGCCGGATCGGCGCATGGACGGTGTCTTTGCTCCCCAAGACATCGGAATATCGAATCTACGAATTGAAAATCTCTTTGGAATGGTATATTTTTTTTTCAACCCAAAATTTTTAAACTTGTTTTCGGAATTTTAAACTTTAATGATTATAAATACCATTATGGACAGTTATAACGCAATAGCTAAATAATCGCTCAATTTGCATCTATAAAAAAATCCGGTCCTTATCACCGGTTTCGGATTTCACCTGTCTTTTTTTTTAAAAAAATGGAAAAGGAGGTTAAACATTGGCCAACAACTATGTTACGCACAGAAAAACGATCGGATATGTTTTATGGGTGTTTGGATTTACCGGCGCCCACCGGTTTTATTACGGTAAGCCCATATCCGGAACCATTTATTTTTTTACGCTGGGGTTGTTATTTATCGGCTGGATTATAGACCTTTTTCTCATCCCATCCATGAACCGTCAAGCGGATTTGAGATTTAAGGCCGGGAGGGTGGACTATAACATCGCCTGGATTCTGTTGACGTTTTTAGGACTTTTCGGAATTCATCGCATGTACATGAGAAAATGGATAACCGGTATTCTGTATCTGCTAAGCGGCGGGTTGGTTGGAATCGGGATTATTTACGATTTTTGGACGTTGAACGATCAGATTACCCTGATCAATGCATCCGGCTGATTCTGCATTTGCGGTATTTGATGTTACGACAGACTGTATATGAATTTTGCGTAGATATTTTTGTCAAATTTTCCGGCAAGAACTTCTTTTTTTATTAAATCCAATGCATTATATGGAATCATTGAGTCTCTATAGGGTCTATGGTCATTTGTTAAGGCTTCGAAACAGTCTAGTATACTAATTATCTGCGCAAATTCTGATATATTCGTCAATCCATTGGGGTATCCGCTGCCATCTAATTTCTCATGATGTTGTAAGGCGGTGAGTTTTACTTCCGGGTTTGTAAATTTGCAGCGCTTTAATAGGTTGTATCCTTGAATGGGATGAAATTTAATTTTGGCAAATTCCTCATAGCTTAATTTTCGTGTTGCCGTTAGAATATCATTGTCGGTTTTGGTCTTACCGACATCATGCAGCAATCCACATAATCCCAAAAGCTTTATGTCGGTTTTATTGAATTTCCGCGAAATGGCATACCGAAGAGCAAGTGCCATGACATTGACCGAATGCAATGCCGTTGTGTAGTCTTTGTCGGAGAGATGCCAGAAATTTTTAATGACCTCAGGATCTTTGATAAAATCCCCGACGATGATGTTAATAGTATTTGACAACCCTTCGAGGACGCCGCTTGAGGGTTCCGAGAACATCTCATCAACCAGGTTCACCATCGTCTTTTTTACATTTTCCAGATTATTCGATTCTAAGTCATTTTGAAGCTGTTTATTAAACGCCTTTTGCACATCCCTGATACCTTTGGCTTTATCAGTTTTCTTTAAATATAATTCGCTTGGAATAAGATTTTTCTTAACACGCATCTCCTTTAGGTTCATTCCCGAAGGTTTATAAACACCAAATTTATCACCGTTCGCTCTATAGTAAAGGGGGACTGACCGATATAGATATAGGTTTGATCTCCGTGCTATGATATAATTTGTTTGCATTTTGTTTCCCAATTCGAAGGCTAATCATACTAGCTATGTTCTGCTCGGAATTATCGAATTTTTATAAATGGTTACAAATTATATCGGCATGATTTCAATCTTCTTTAATCTGTTTGGGTAGGCAACAACCCCTCTTCTTCAGCCAATTCTTCGATCATTTCGACATATTCTTCGCTGACATAAAGGTTTTTTACGATTTGGTCGGAGGGTATACCTTGCTCGAGCATATCAAGAATCATGCGCTCGGTTTTAAGGTCATAGTTTATCTTATATAGTTTGCGGTCTTTGAAACCCCGCTCAATTAAGCGGGTTATATAATTGGTCGTGTAGCTTATCTTGATGATCTCATGTTTGATTCTAAATATCGCCAATACCAATAGGACCATGATGACAAATATAATCGTAAGAAATAGGAGGAATCCGGTCTCAATTGCCAGCAACGGTAAACCGGTAAAATCTGCTATTTTGTGAATCATGACGATAATACCCCCATGTTAGAACGAATTAAGAAGAAAATCAGCGATCACCCTCAGAGCATGGCCTGGCCCCTTCCAGGGGCCTTCCTCATACCTTCAGCCCTGCGAGTGGTCGCTGATTTTAAACCAAAGCCGATATTGAAGCAAGTAAGAAATCAATTAATCAAGAAGTAGCTGAAAATTTTCGAAATCTTGTTGGGAATCGATATCGACAAAGCATAATGGGTTGTTCATCTCCACGCAAAGCACGCGGTCGGGATTGGCCCGAATGATGTCCCTGGCACCGATATCGCCTTCAATCTCCATGAGCTGATCAAAGAAGACCCGATTGAATATGGCTGGGCTGCGCCGCTTACCGTTGCAAACCGGAACGCAGATGTCCTTGTCGGAATGCCGGAATTTGTCTAACATATGGTCGATGGTGTTAGAATCCAGCATGGGCTGATCGCCGAGCAAAAACATTACCGCTGGGAATGTATCCCGAATTTTTAGCAACCCGGCCTTTAGCGACCGGCTCTGACCCTCAAGGTAGTGGTGGTTGATTACCAGCTGAAGGCGTTCATGGGTGGTGCAGTTTCCCAATGTCTGCAAAATCTTTTGATGCTCGTGCCCCAAAACCAGTACGACATGATTCAGTTTGGATTCCAGAGCGGTGTTCAGAACATACTCAAGCAGGTATTTTCCCCTGAGTTTTAAAAGCTGTTTGGGACGTCCAAATCTTGTTGAGCTTCCACCCGCTAAAATTATGCCGGCTGTTGGTGCGCGGTATGACATTTTAACTCCCTTCATAAGCCACCGTCTCTGACGGTGAGAATTAAAAAGGTTCTACCGTTACCGGGTGATCGCGGCTAATTGATCTAAAGTTGAACAATGCCGGTGGCTTATGAATGGAGTTAAAATCAACGACCACCAGCAGAGCATGGCTCCGCGGTCCCTTCGAGGGGCCTTCCTCATACCCCCAGCTGCTGGTGGTCGCTGATTTTTGCGCCCGCCTTAAAAGACAAGCGGGACGTAACCCTCAGC
>JARFPZ010000521.1 GCA_029288035.1 Desulfosarcina sp. | reverse complement strand
CTTTTAAACAACATCGAGTAACCAATAACGAGTATCCAGAATTTTGCAGGTTGGGTTGAGACAGGAAGCGAAGGAATGGCAGTGGAAGAAACCCAACCTGCCAGAAAATTGAGCGATTTAACCAGGCATTTTTTAGACGGCGCTTTTGAGTTTTTTACCAGGGCTGAATTTTACGGTGTTGCTGGCTTTGATTTTGATAATTTCACCGGTTTGGGGATTACGGCCTTTACGTGCCTTACGACGTACTTTTGAGAAGGTGCCGAAACCAACCAGGGTGACCTTGCCGTCCTTTTTCTTGAGCGCCTTGGTCACGCCCTCCATAAAAGAGTTTAACGCGGCCGCGGCCGCAACCTTTGAAACTTTGGCATCCTTTGCCGCCTGTTCTACAAGTTCTGCTTTTGTCATCGTGCTCCTCCTGTCTTCTTGATGGTTTATGTTTGCTGGACCAGGCCTCATTGCCTATATATGGTTGTCAACCATTTTAGCTCATTTCATATTAATCATAACAGCGCATCGATGAACTGTCCGGCATCAAACGGTCTGAGATCCTCTAACTGCTCACCGATGCCGATATACTGCAGCGGTATGTTCAGTGAGTTGCAGATAGCGATGACAATGCCACCTTTGGCAGTGCCGTCAAGTTTGGTCAGGGCCAATCCGGTGATCCCAAGGGCTTCATTGAAAAGTTTTGCCTGGGACAGAGCGTTTTGTCCGGTGGTTGCATCTAAAACCAACAAAATCTCATGGGGTGCGCCCTGAATTTGTTTGGCCACTGTCCGTTTGATCTTTTTCAGCTCTTCCATCAGATTGACTTTGGTGTGAAGCCTGCCGGCCGTATCAATGAGAACGATATCGCATTCCCTGGCCCTGGCCGCTGCAACCGCATCGAAGGCCACGGCCGCCGGGTCTGCATTATCCGCATGTTTGACGAATTCCGCGCCGGCTTTCTGGGCCCATATCATGAGTTGTTCAACCGCAGCAGCCCGAAACGTATCGGCGGCGGCGATCAGTACTTTATTGCCGGACGCATTTAAAGACGCTGCAAGTTTTCCGATCGTGGTGGTTTTGCCGACACCATTAACGCCGACAACCAGTATAACATGGGGGGTATTTTTATTTATCTCCTGAACAGGGTTAGGGGAGGGTAGGATTGATAAAATTTCCTCTTTTAATAGCTGTTTTACTTCTTCAGCGTTTGCGACCTTTGCCGTTGCAAGTCGCCCCATGAGCGCCATGGTGGTTTGAACACCAATATCCGAGGTAATCAAAAGCTCTTCCAGTTCTTCCAACGCCTCTTCATCGATTTTCTTCTTGCCGACCAAGACTTTTTCAAAACCATCCGACAGATTCCGACGGGACTTGGACAAGCGGTTTTTCAAACGCTTAAAATATCCGCCGCTTTCCGGGGCGACGGTTGCGTCGTCTACAGGCTCAACGGAGAAATCAGCATTGGCCGTCCGCTCGGGTCCTGCTATTTGATCTTCCGATGCCGGTATCTCCCCGGGCGCCATTTTCTGCCCTTCTGCTTCAGGTGCCGGCTCTTCATCTTCCTGGACTTCTACAACCTGGTCTTCGGCAGATACGGGAGGGCTTTTATTCTTATTTTTCTTGAACCAGCCAAATGCCATGGTGCTGACTACTTTTGAAAATTAATTTGATTCCGGCCTATGGAAATCTACTGAAACCACTTTTGAAACGCCCTTTTGTTCCATGGTGATGCCGAACAGCATGTCGGCAAACTCCATTGTGCGCTTGTTATGGGTGATCATGACAATCTGGGAATTTTTGCCGATGATTTGCAGAAGCTCATTGAAACGGAACGTATTGGATTCATCCAGTGGGGCGTCGATTTCATCCAGCAGGCAAAACGAGGCCGGTTTCATCAGAAATATCGAAAAAATGAAAGCAATTGCCGACAATGCTTTCTCACCGCCGGACAGCAGGCTCAAGCGCGTCAGTTTCTTCCCCGGAGGGTGAATCATAAACTCAACACCGGATTCAAGTGGTTTGCTCGGTTCTACAAGGACAAGCTTGGCTTCACCGCCATCAAAGAGACGGGGAAATACCTCGTTTAACTTTTGATTGATTTGGGTGAAGGTTTCCATGAACCGTTGCTGGGTAATCCTGTTTATTTTTCGGATCACCTTGTGCAAATCTTCGATGGCCTTGAGAAGATCATCCCGTTGGGTTCCCAGGAATTCAAAACGCTCCTTTAATTCCTCATACTCTTTGATGGCACCCAGGTTGACATCGACAATCTTTGATATTTTTTCTTTGCTGCGGGACAGATCGGCTTCCATCTCTTCGGTGGTCATATCGGTCGTGATTTTATCCGCAGTTTCATTTTGAAGTAATTCTGATTTGAGGGCTGCAAAGGAGATCTGATAGCGCTCCTCCAAACGATTAGCAATGTTTTCGCGCTTAAGCTGAAATTGCGATTGTTCGAGCTCCAACATGCGAAATTTTTCCAGGGTATTTTCCCGTTCACTCTTGATGGCGGATATCTTGTTGTCGTTGTCTTTGAGTTTGCCATCAATGTCCTGGTAGACCTCTTCATTGCGTCCAATAGCTTCATCGAGACGGGCTATAATTTTGTACATTTCTGAAAGCTGATTCTCGCTATCGGCGGCGGTGACGCGGGATACTTCTTCTTTATTCTTTTTTAGTTTGATTTCGCGCAAAAGCTGTTCTAGCCTGATCCGTCCATCCTCATGGAATTCTTTCAGTCGCTTTAAGCTGCTGTCGCTGTTTTCCAAGCGGGCATTCAGGGCGGTCAGTTTCATTTTGAGCTCAACCACCGTTTGATTAAAATTTTCCATCCTCGAGGAGACAGCGCTGATCGTCTGCGACATTTGTGCCACTTCGTCCTGGGCCGATTTGATTTCATCGGCGACGCCGCTGAGCGCCGTATTGTATTTGGTCATTTCCTCGTCAATGTCGCTGGCTTCTCCCAGCAGTTGCTCCTGTTCCAGCTGAACGATTTCCAGGTGGCGGCGTGCATTTTTGAGGTCTTCACCGACCCGGTAAACTGCCTTCTCCGCTTCGATTTCATCTTCAACGGTCCGGTTTTTCTGCTCAATCTGTTTTTGCATGCTGGTTTCAAGGTCGCGAACCACCGACTCCAAGTCATTTTGCTCGCGTCGGGCTTTTTCAATATCTTGGGTAAATAAGGTTTCCTGGCGTTTGAGCGCTTTTATTTCATGCTTTTTGGCCAGAATTCCGCTTAACTTATCCTTGCTGCCGCCAATGAGGATGCCTTGATGGGATACAATTTCACCATTTTTTGTTACAATTCTCTGCAACGTTCCGTTGCGATTAAACAATTCCAGCGCCGCTTCAATGGTCTCGGTTAAAATGACATCCCCAAGGAGCGCCTGGGCGACATTTTCATATCCCGGTGTTATCCTGATGTGATTCAACAGCAGCCTGGAGGGGTCCGGTGACTGGCTTTCATTTGCCCGAATCGGTTTGGTCGATGAAATCGGGACAAATCCGCTCCGTCCGGCATTATGGGTTTGCAGATAATCAATGGCTTGCAAGCCTGTCTGCTGGTCTTTTACCACGATGTATTGCAGCGATTCGCCCAGCACCGCCTCTATCGCCGTTTCATAGGCAGGATCCGCATCTATTATGTCGGCCGCCAATTTCAAAACACCGGCCTTCAGCTCAGGGCTGATACCCGTTGCCTCCGGGTTTTGCTCATCTGCTTGGGGACTTTGGGCCTTCATGATTGCCCTGACACCATCGCGATACCACTCGAAGTTATCCTCCATTTTTTTCAGGGCGTTGTATTTGGACTTGGCAGTATTACGCTCCAGCTCAAGTGTTTGCACCCGTTTAACCTGCGCGGCCAAGCCGGCGGCTTTTTCATCCAGTTGGCCGCGGGTTTCCGCGATCCGGGTGTTCAATGCCTCGATATCCTGCTTCAGGGCGTTTAGACGGCCTCCGGCCTCGGACTCTTTTAACTGGGCCGCTTTGATTTGTTTTTGAGCCAGGGCCTCTTCTTCATCCGTTCGTTTGAGACGTCTTTGCAGACTTTCCTTGTTATTGGCCGCGTTCTGATAAATATTTTTGTACTGGGCCTCCCGGCCCATCAAGTCCATCAGGTGCGCTTTAGCGGTTTCAAGCTCCTGGTTGAGTGTTGACAATTCATCTCTGCTTTGCTGGCTGCTCTGCCGATGCTGATCGAGACGTTGCCTTTCATTTGCCATTTGCGACCTGAGATCGATATTTTCCTGTTGAACCTGGGCCATCTCGGCAATCAGGTCGTCGTTTTTTTGAACCAGGTCTTTGCGGGCATACTCGAATTCGGTTATTTCCCGGGAAAGTCTCTTAATCTCATCTCGCAGGTGTGCCAGATCATTTTCCGTACGATCAATCTTGCGCTGGGTCTCATATTTTTCGGATTTTTGTTCGGCAATTTCCTGGTTTTTCTCCCAGCGCTTGAGTTTTATGTCCTCGATGGCGGCATCCAGTTTTTTTAGTTCGGATGAGTGGCCGATGTCCGCATCTTTTAGCTCTCTTAACAGCGCATCGGCCTCTTCAACCTGGCGGGTAAACTCATCAAAATAATGTATTCCCAGACGGACGTCTAATACTTTGATGCGTTTTTGAAGGTTGTTGTAAAGTTCCGCCTTTCTGGCCTGACGTTTCAAGCTGCCCATTTGCCGCTTTATTTCTGTCAGAATATCGTTAACTCTTAAAAGATTTCGCTGGGTAATATCTACTTTGCGCAGGGCTTCAATCTTGCGGTTTTTGTAGCGAGTGGTGCCAGCAGCCTCTTCAATGAAATAGCGGCGCTCCAGAGGATCCGCGTCAGTGATCGCGCCGATATTTCCCTGTTGAATGACGGCATAGGATTTGGCTCCCAATCCACTGCCCAAAAAAACATTATGAATGTCCTTTAATCGACAGGGTTGGCGATTTAAGAAAAAAGCGCTTTCTCCGGATCGATACAAGCGGCGGGTCAGGTTAATTTCCGTAAAATCTTTCAACTCCTCGGGGGCGGTTCCATTGTCATTATTTAAGGTTAACGAAACTTCGGCCATGTTTAGGGGGGCCCGGCCGTTGGTGCCTGAGAAAATGATATCTTCCTTCGATTTTCCCCGCAGCTGCTTTAGGCTTTGTTCTCCCATTACCCAGCGGATGGCATCGACCACATTGCTTTTGCCGCATCCGTTCGGTCCAACCACGGCGGAGATACCCGGAGGAAATTGGATGGTTGACTTTTCAAAAAAAGACTTAAAACCGGTTATTTCCAGTTTTTTTAGTTTCATCTATTAAATAATTTCCTTAAATGGATAATGTTAACTCTTCGAATATAATACCATTAAACATAAAATCCAGTTAGAATTTTATTTGCGAGCGCCGCCTTTGTCCACAAGCGTCCGTGACAAATGTCATTCCATGAAGCTGCCGACTGATCTCCTCAGCTTCTATCAATAATTTCAGCAGAATACTCGAGATGCCTATCTGGAGGATCATAACAGGAAGCTATTTTATTGTAAAGAGAAAAACACAATCAGCGGTATATTTATAATGAATCTAATACAAGATGTGGGGTACCGGCGTAGGGCA
>JARFPZ010000419.1 GCA_029288035.1 Desulfosarcina sp. | reverse complement strand
AGGCAGTCTGCGAATCAAGATCTTTGAAAATGCTAAGGTCAATATTGGGAACCTTGGGAATCTGGTCGTGATCCAGGGCCGAAATAAACTTTAACCCCCGCTCATCAATAAGGCTGAGAACATCTTCGGCAACCAAACCCCGATCAAACGCCATGGAGATGCCTTGCGATTTAAGCGAATTGTGTTCATATTAAATTTTTCCATATTTTTCAAGTAGCTATATTTTTATGGATTTACTCAGGTCATTTCGTGACTATGATGGTTATATATGATATAAATGCTTTGAAAACAGGCTTTTCAAGTATGGTGGCCAGCATGATTAATCCTGCTAAGAAACCTGGACGGAGGTGTCTGATGAAAGGTTTAAAAATATCTCTTCTAATCGCAGCACAGTTTTTTATTGCCCCATCACTCTTTGCGGACATCTACGAGTGGACGGATGCAAACGGCGTCAAGCATTTTACAAACTACGCGCCGCCTGATAATGCCAAATTATTAATGAAAACTGAAGCGGTGCCTTACGATGAGGCGGCTGACATCGAACGGATGGAGACCGAACAACAGGATCAGCTGGAGCTTGAGCGTCAAGAGATCGCTGAAAGGGAGGCGGAACTTGAACGGAAGGTCGCGGAGGCGGAACGCAGGTTGGCAGCACTCGACCGCCAGGCCGAGAAAATCGAAAGGGAAGCTGAAGATTGGTCGGATGAAACCGCAGACGACGCCTACATCGATAGTAGTTATGATAGTTATGGCAGCTATGGTTATTATCCCGGTTATTACACTTATCCCCGCAAGCAAAGGTGGTATTACCGAGGCCATTCCGGCGGCATATACTATAAGAAGCCACATTATAAAAGATATCACAGGTATCATCACTACAAAAAAAACAATTACGGACATCACAAAAATCGCTTTTTTAAAAATAATCACTTTCCAAAACACCATTTTCGATCCCATTCAAAGCAAACACACGGCAAGCACCATTACCGATTCCAAGGCAGGCAACATTACGGACAGAGCAATTTCAACCGGGGACGTATCGGTTATAGCCGTCGCTGAGGCGGCCTTCACATGAAACGGATTCAATTCTTTTTTTCTTGACAACTTGACAACAGCAAGATTGCAGCCTATGAAGACTGCGGTCTTAAGATACTACCTTTTTCCCAATGATATTGCCTATGAAGACGAGGGGATCTCATGAATTCTATCTTTGCGAATACAATTTATACCGGGAATTCCATTGTCTCTGACCAGTATCTTATTTTTAGCGGGTCGAAAATCATCGGTCTTGCAAAATCTGCAAAAGGTCGGCTGCTTGGCCGCCATGAGATTCTGACGCCCGCTTTTATCGATCCACACAGTCACATCGGCATGGAACGTTCCGGTGAACCCAGCGGTGATGGCGAGGCCAACGAGCATCTGGATTCCGTTCTAACCCTCACCGATGCTCTCGATTCGGTTCAAATGGACGACACGGCCTTCAGAGACGCGGTGGAATCGGGGGTGTTGTATTCCTGCGTAGTTCCAGGCAGCGGCAATATTATCGGCGGTCAATCGGCGGTCATACGTAACTACGCCAATGACAGCACCGACGCCCTGATTGCGCGCGCCGGATTAAAAGCAGCCTTTGGGTACAACCCTAAATCCACCCATAAATGGAAAGGCCAACGCCCTAACACCCGCATGGGTGCAATAGCCATTCTGCGCGGAAGACTGGAGGAGGTGCGCCGTAAGGTTCAAAAATACAACAAGGCCAAAGGTAGTAAGAAAGCGGATATCACCTTTTCTGCCGAAGAGACCGTGCTGCAGGACTTACTGGCAGGAAAATTTCGCCTGCGCGCCCATGTGCACAAAATTGATGATATCGCGGCCCTGTTGCGTCTGGTCGATGATTACAAGCTTAAACTCACTGTCGAGCACGCCTCGGATGTCCACCGGCCCGAAATCTTCCAGGCCTTAAGGCAGCGTAAAGTGCCCGTTGTTTATGGTCCCGTCGACTCTTTTGCGTATAAAGTCGAATTAAAACATGAAGATTGGCGCAATATCCACCATCTGCTGGCCGCTAAGGTCGAATTCGGTCTGATGAGCGATCATCCGGTCACCCTTGCCCGACAGCTGCTTTTACAAACTCGCTGGTTTCTAAGGGCTGGGTTGTCCAAACAGCAAGCCATCGAGTTGGTTTCCCACAAGAATGCCCGGATTTTGGGTATTGATGACCGGCTGGGCACCCTTAAAAAGGGAAAGTGGGCGTCATTCATATGTTGGCGCGGCGATCCGTTTGATCTGGCGAATTATCCGACGGCAGTGTATGGGGAAGGTAAATTACTTTTCTCCGAGTGAAAACCTCACAATATCGCGATTTAAATCTATACCCATCATTTCGCTCAATTGGCGCAAGGTGTCCAGGTATTCAAATTTGGCTAACTGATGATGCAGCCGTGATTGGCGCAGATTTTTAGACGCTGTGACCGTGAATTCCGCAGCCAGGCGATCTGCAAGCTCTTTGAATTCGGTGGATATTCCATTCCGCCCCTGGGCGACCTCATCCTTAAAGCTCGCTTCGTTGGTGTAAAAGGCCAGTTGCAGCGCTCTTCTGATTTCAGGTGAATACCGATCCCAACTCGCTTTGAATTCAGTCTGCGCACAGAAGTCCCGATATTCACGGATGTCCTGCGCAGCCCGATCCATGACCCGCCTTGTCGTATTCATTAATCTATCTGATGCACCAACCAGCGCCAAATCTTCCAGGGGATGCTCGGGCAGATCATTGCAGGCATATTCACTGTCATAACGGACACGCCGATAGACGGATTCCTCGATGCTGTATCCATACTCCCGGCGAACGACGCGGGCGGCTTCGCCAGCGGTGTCATGGAAAATCTTCAGCAAAATGGTATGTGATCCTTCCTCAAGGCGCTGAATGATTTTGCGTGCAATCTCCTGGGGCTGGTCGACATGCGCAAACTCTTCCAGTAAATGACGATGGAGCAATTGTCGGGATTTTGTGTCCGCCCAGAGCACATCTTCCACCGCCAGGGCGCGAGTGCCGTAATCCTTGGAGATGGCATACAGCAGCCCACCGACGCTGGCCTGAACCGATGTATTGATGTGGGCATGCCATTTTTTTTGTAGAAAACGCCGCAGGAGATGCGCCAGTTTTTCCCCGATGGGGCGTCGGCCAATGGCACCGTCAATTTCTTTCATCAGCCCATGCTGCGCCTGTTCCATGATTTTGGTGTTGCCGGGATGGAAAGGGGCGCCATCCAGATAGTCTTCAAGAAAAGATAAATCCAGGCCGGCCTCCATCATTTCGTCGCGTTGACGGTCCTTACGTCCCAGGAGGTAAGTGACGGCGGCCTCGAACCCCGACTGGGACATCACCAACTCGCCGCTTCTCACGGCATATTCACCAAAATCGAGCAGCGCACCGTCCATCAGCAATGCGCGGACACGATTGCCTTCGCCCAAGAATACCGGGTCAATATCGGTCCGCCCGTCTTCTGAAAAAACCGGGCGCTCCAGGGTGTTAAAGCGGTCGGGCTCACGTTCAAGCAAAGATTTGATTTCCGTCACCGTCGAATAACGTCTGAGACGGTCAACAACAAAATCCCGGTACAACGTTTCATGGCGACTTGAGGCCTCAGCTAATTGCTGTGCTGTGTACATCAATTTGGCCTCAAGGCCATACACGGTCGCATACAGTTCGGGAAGGTACAGTGTTTTGAACCGCTTGGCTTTCTTATGTTCCAGCAGATTGGCGCCGTGGGTTTCGGCAAAAAGAAGGCTGCGCTTCAGGGCCCATTTCCCCCATTTCTGGGCGACAAACGCGGCAATCGCCACGCTCAATGTTCCAATGGCAATATACAATCCACGGATATCCAGGTTAAAGGCTTGATTTCCCAGGTAAAACAATGTCCCCAACAGGACAGCTCCGCTCACCAACCGTTTGCGGAGAACCTTGTAAACCAGGTTGCCGGACAGACCAATCACATAGGGTCGGGTACAAATTCCACGGATGTCTTCACTGATGGCTTTGATTAGGCCTAACACGTAATTTAATGCCCCTTCTATTTCTCTCTTGCCGTTCGCTCAAATTCGGCAAAATCAACCTTTATCTCCATTTTCGACATTTTTCTTTTGATTAATACCCGTATACTCAAAATGCGTCAAGTTCAAACCCCAACGGACATTGTTCAATAAATCAATCTTGACAATGAAGCCGGCTTTCGTTATCCGAAGGATTATGGTATTCGTTTCAATTCTGGTTCACCCCACCTGGCAAAATCTGGTGAAAAACATGTAAAAGGAGGTCCTCCGTGGCGCCGATCGGAGCATCGCGAAATTGGCTGTCCGTTATTTTAATCGCCCTGGTTCTTATAACCGGATGTTCATCGCTCGGCCAGGTTCAAACGCCAGAAATACAGCCGTTACAGCCCGATGTTTTGCCTTCCGGAAATGGCTGGTGGTACGCGCGCTTCCGCCTGAACTGGCCGCCGAACACCGATCCCATCTGGTACATGGATCTATATCTTGCGCATCAGGTCATACTGCCGTTGCTGCAAGCGCATCAAAACGACATTCACCTGTGGCGATTTCATCGCCGGGCCGCACGCGATGGTGCCGGCCGGCAGTTTAGCTTTATTTTTTTTGCCTCGCCCCGAACAGCCCAAAAAATCTTCCAGACACTTCAGTCGGATCCGATGTCGGCCAACATGAAATCCGGCGGTGTCATCGATGATATCGTCTGCGACAATCCGGCTGAGCTCACGCGACCGAATATCGAAGATACCAGCGACAAGAATTGGCCCGTCTCAATTCAAAAAGCCTGGCCCTATTACATCATGGGTGTCAGTCAAATGTGGTTGAATTTAATTGCTGAGGTGGCCGGAGATGACCTGAAAAGCGCTCCTCCCTCGTCAATTGAAGAAATTGAAACGTTTTACAAACAGGTCAATCAAGCCGTGACGGATTTATGGCAGAAACAAGGACGCCATGCTTTCATGCATCATTTAAATGCCTTGTTCGGGTATGAACCGCTGATATATATTGAAAAGCGGTATTTAACCTTTTGAACAGAAGTACAACTGTAAGATTAAGATCATCACAGCCTATTCGGCAGATGCCCTTGCCCGCTTGAGAGCCCAAAAGAATAAACCGCAATTTGATATCGTTCATTTTTCAGGCGGCCAAGAGGCAATTGCTGCCAAAGAGGAGTTATTGGTTCCCATTAAACCGGAACGGTTAAGTAACTACAAAGACATGTATCCATTCGCCGTAGACGGTGTTGATGTTGAATAAGACCCAGGGAGGATCTTTGGACGACATAAATCCCGGCCTTGAGGCGGTAAAAAAATTGCTCGCTTGTTCCACCATTATTTCCAAGTCACCTGAGATCCAGCAAAATTTCGCTCAGGGCAATGCTTGGATTGCGCCCTATGCGCAGGACTACACGCACACTTTAACCAAGGCAGGACTTCCGATCAAATTCCGGCTTCCTGAAGAAGAAACACCGGCTGTCTTTATTAGCGATGACCTAGCAAAACATCAACCTGCACCGACAGGCCGTTCTGCCGTTACCAGTCGCCGGTATAGCCACAAACACCGGTCCTGGGCGAGTTGACAACGGGTAGGAACATGTCCTCATCACATCCATGGGATTGGGAACACTCTTCACAAAGCCAACCCTTTTCATCCCACTGGCACTCGGTACAAATTTGGACGGCTGGTTTTGCACCACATTCATCACATCGGATTACAGGCTGGGCATTTCTGGTGATTATTTGAATCTTTTTGTTTCCATCTGTGGTTCCATGATAATTATCAACCGCTTTAATAGATAGTTCTGTCGTACTGCCAAAATCATACTGGTAGATTAATTCCACTCCGGGAGTAAATATGTCTTCAATCTTATACTTCATATTGATCTCATCTCGGTATCTTTTGAAAGAGAATGAACTCATATGCCCGCAACACTCAAGCCAAATGCCTCTCAGGAAGGCGTCGAGATTTCCAAGAGTCGAATTTCCGATGACCAATAGATGTAAAAAATAGTCGGGGTTAAAAGCGTCGTGAATATTCAGATAAAGTAAATTCCGAGGCTTCGCCTTAGAAGGCTTCTTAAGGTGTTTTGTTAGGCATGATTTTATGTGCCTGGTTAATCCTTGCCGTGCGAATTCAGAATCGCACAAACTGCATTTTGATTTGAGTGTTTGGTATTTCATTTTCACCATATGCCTCCAAGGGCTACGGTTATAGCCTCCCCGTTGACGCCACTGGATTCCTCGGAAGCCAGGAAGGCAATCACCTCGGCCACTTCCTGGGGTGTTACCACCCGGCCCACCGGGTAAAGCGCAGCTCTTTCTACCCACACCTCATCCGGGGTAATACCACGCTGCTTGGCTTCGGCGTCGGCCGAAATCTCAGCCATTGGTGTTCGCACCCAGCCGGGCAGCACCGCATTGGAAGTCACGCTATGCGGCCCGGCATCCTGAGCAACCGAACGCATCAGGCCCAGAAGACCGTGTTTTGAGCTGTTGTAAGCGCTGCCGGCGTATTCCGCCACCTGTCCGGCCGTCGAACTCGTGAACACAAGTCGGCCGTAACCCTGTTCAATCATGTCTTTGACAACTAACCGTGACAGGAAATAAGGGCCATCTAAATTGATGCGCATCGTTTCACGCCAGAGCTCAGGCTCTTGCTCCCAGATCACCCGCTCATGGGCCGAGCCAATACCGTGGTTGCACACCAGGATTTCAACCGGTCCCAGGCGATCCTGTGTTTCCTCCACCGCAAGTGTACAGCCGTCAGCTGTACCCAGATCCGCCACAATGTAGTCCAAGCCCAGCGTCTGCAATTCATTCTCACTGCGCGCAACGGCCATAACCCGTGCACCTCGTGACGCTAGCAGACCAGCCGTCACCCGCCCAATTCCACGCCCTGCACCCGTTACCAGCGCCACCCGTCCTTCGACTCCCGGCATACTTCACCCCCATTTCGATGATTATTCCACAATTTTCAGATGGGATCGGATCACAGTAACCAACAATAATAACAGCAAAAGAATCCTAAAATATACCCTGAAACCGCCTTAAACGACGCTTTTTGACTCCAAAAAACTGTTTAAGCCAATAGTATTTCTTAAAAATCCTTAGACCTGCGATATAAAATCAGGACGGCATCCCTGTAAAATGCGAAATAGGCAAAGGTAAATGGTTGACATTGAAAGCGCTTAAAATTAGTCCGTGTATTAGATCTGGCACTATCACTGGGGGGGATAAAATGGGCTTTCTCAGCACACGCAATGGAAATTGCAATAACGTAATGTTTCACCACCTAAGTACGATAAACGATAATAATTTGAATAACCAAAGGAGGTTAGGTTGTCAAGTTAATTTTATTTACTGGCGTTGCGTCTTCAGGCCGATTTAATCATGACCCACCGTTTCGTCGTCAGTGGCCACAATCCACCGGTCCCAGATTCAACAATATCGGAAAAAAGTGTATGTTAATAATCCCATCCAAAATCCTGCGGATTGACCTTCTTGGTTGCAAAATCCCGATTAATAGATATAATACTGTGGGTTTAGGGTTCAACGTTCCGGGTTGATAAAGAGCACATAGCTCATATCAATGGGACCCTAAAATAATCGTCGATAGGAAGCCCTTTCACCCAATTGGTTATGTCGGACAATTCGGATTTTGAACAATATAGAGCTTATAGGAGGACAAAATGCAAAATAGATTCCAGCGATTAATTAGTATGACGGCACTTATTCTGCTGTCTTTTGCCATCGGGATTAGCCATGCCCCTGCCGGAGAAAAACGCGATATGCAGGGTTGGGGGATAGATGATCCCTACAACAAACTCTACGATGTCCGAGAATTCGAAAAGATCAGGGCCTCTGTTGTGCGGGTAATAGAGGTTGTGCCGATGCCCGGCATGTCGCCGGCAACCGCCTTAGTTGTAAGGGAGGGCGACGATGAATTTGAAGTCCATCTATGCCCAACCTGGTATCGGAAACCCGGCGAGATTCGGCTAAAGAAAGGTGAGCGCATCAAGATAAGGGGTGTTTGGGCGGAAATCAATGGCAAAGATATATTTATCGCTTCAAAAGTAAAAAAAGATCCTGACTTTGAAATCATAAAAGTACGTTTGACCAAAGATGGCACGCCTTTTTGGACAATGACGCCCGAACAGCTCGCTATGGAAACGGAAAGAGAATAGGAATCTTCCAAAATATTTTCGCCACAACGGCACCAAGAAACGCAATTAAATCATAAAAAATGTTATTGTTTGTGTCTTTGGGTCTTTGTGGCTATTCAATCCGTTTTATTCGGATGGGGGTCATGCGATGGCAACAGCACAATTCAACCCCGGAGAATTGCTCGAGATTTCGGGTTATTTTTGGAAGACGTGCGCGTTGCACGCAGCCGTTAAGCTGGATGTGTTCACGGTTATCGGCGACAGCCATTTAAGCGGTGAAGAGATCTCCCAAAAGCTCAATGGGGCTCACAAAGGGGTGGAACGGCTGCTAAATGCCCTGACAGCCATGGATCTCCTTGTAAAAACAGATGGGATTTATGCCAACAGCCCTGCAGGCAAATCATTTCTCGCCAAAGACTCTGAAAAGTATATCGGGCATATTATCATGCACCATCACCATCTGATGGAATCATGGTCGCATTTGGATCAGGCGGTGATGACCGGACGTCCTGTCAGAACCCGGTCGTCATTCAGCGATGACGAATGGCGGGAAAGCTTTTTGATGGGGATGTTCAACCTGGCCATGGGGCTTGCACCGAAACTTGTTCCCCTGATAGACCTGTCCTCCTGTCGCCATCTTCTTGATATGGGCGGCGGTCCTGGTACATATGCGATCCACTTTTGTTTGAACAACCCTAACCTGAAAGCGACCGTCTACGACTTGCCGACGACCCGGCCTTTTGCTGAAAAGACGATCAAGCAGTTTAAATTAGAGGACAGGATCCAATTTGTAGATGGAAATTATTTGACCGACGCCATCGAAGGCCGTTTTGATGCGATCTGGCTGTCGCACATTCTTCATGGAGAAGGCTCCGATGCCTGCCGGATGATGATTCAAAAGGCAGTCGGGGCGTTGGCGCCCGGCGGCATGATCATCATCCATGATTTTATCCTGAACAACCCCATGGACGGACCGCTTTTCCCGGCCCTGTTTTCCTTGAATATGCTTCTGGGCACGGAATCCGGTCAATCCTACTCAGAAGATCAGATCATCGATATGTTGGCAGACGCCGGCGTAAAGGATAGCCGGCGGATTGCCGTGCAAAGCCCCAATGATTCCGGGATAATTGTCGGCAGGGCTTAATTACTTATTCCAGGAAAACAAAGCGGCACCAACTGTCAAAAATACCAGGGTCATCACGGAAAGAATGACGATTTCAAAGCTGACATCCATTAGTCCTGCGCCGTCATGCATGATTTTGCGGACAGCGTTGAGCAAATGGGTCAGCGGAAAAATCTGAGCAACGCTTGTAAGCCACTTCGGCGCACCCTCCAGAGAAAACCAGACTTCTGATAAAAACATCATCGGCCAGGAAATGAAATTCAAGATGCCGGTTGTAAATTCTTCGCTGGTTCCTCTGGATGCGAGGATCAGACCCAATGCCGTCAGACTCAAACTGCCGATGAAGAAAATTAAAAATAGATCCAGATACGATCCCAAAACCGTAAATGAAAAAATCAAATCACATCCGGTCCAAACTATGACGAGGGTGAACATGAGCAGGAATATGCGCGATAGGGCCTGGGCCGTTAAGTATTCAAAGGCGGTTAACGGCGTTACCTTTAATCGCTTTAAAACCCCATTTTTTCGATATCTTACAACCACATAGCCGACACCCCAAAGCGCGCTAAACATCATATTCATCGCCAGAATTCCTGGAAACAACCAGTCAATATAGCGAATGGCCTTTCCCTGAATTTCTTTCTTTTGCGCTTTAATTTCGGTATCCGGCGGAATTAAACTGGCTTTAAATATTTGTTCGAGAACATAGCCTTTGGGTGACGCCTCGCTGACGTAATATTCATAGGGAGGATCTCCGACTTTTATTAAAAGGTCAATCTTATGATGCTTGAGCTTTGCTAAGCCATCCTCAATTGTCGCAAACCCAATAAATTTTAGAAAACGTTTCTTGCGAAGCCCGCTTGGGATGTTGCTGCTTTCGGCGGCAATCGCTACCTGTTCCTGGGGAAACAGGCCAATTTTGTACTCGGTATAGTTTTTGCCGCCAAAGATAATGCCGAATCCCGCAACGATCAGAAACGGAAATAAAAAATTCCAGCCGAATGCGGCACGGTCTCGAAAAAATTCGTAGTTTCTTGCTTTGAAAATGGTCCAGAGTCGCTTCATGCTCATGGCTAATCTCGCAGATGGCGCCCGGTTAAATTCAGAAAAACCGTCTCGAGGTTTGGTGAACGAACCGTAAGGTCGGTTAAATCAATATTGTGGGACAGGAGATGATTGAGGCAGGAATTAACGTCTACCGTTTTTATTTCAATGCGGTCCCTCACATTTCGAAATGGCAGGTTCAGATCATCCGGTGAAAGATCAAAGCGCTCCTTGGGAAGAACAACGGTCATCTCAGGGCTGTGTCGCTTGATCAATGCCTCCGGTCTACCCTGGGCGATAATTTCACCGTAATCCATGATGGCAATTTCATCACACAGATGCTGTGCTTCTTCCATGTAATGGGTGGTTAAAATGATGGTCTTGCCCTCCTTTTTAATTTTGCGGACAAGATTCCATAAGTTGCGTCGAGCTTGCGGATCCAGGCCGGTGGATGGCTCGTCTAGGATTAACAGTTCAGGTTGGTTGATCAGCGCCAGAGCAAGCAAAAAACGCTGGCGCTGACCTCCGGAAATCCGGTCGTTTAATTGATTTTGAAATTTTGATAGGTGACACAACGCAACTAAATCGTCAATGTTCGCTGATTTGCGATAAAGATTTTTGAATGTCTCCAATGTTTCGCGAACGGTTAATAATGACAACAACGAGGTTGTTTGAAACTGGATACCGATTTCATCTTCAAACGAAGCGTCACGCGGCTTACCTTTGTAGAGAATTTCGCCGGATGTGGGTGGAATTACATCCTCTATAACTTCGATGGTGGTTGTTTTGCCGGCCCCGTTAGGTCCTAGTAGACCCAAGCAGACGCCCTGCTCAACGCTGAAGCTTACACCGTTGACCGCGGGGATGTTTTTGTATTTCTTGAACAAGTTTTTAACTTCCAGCAAAGCTGCCATGAAACCTTCTCATTGAAAAGCTCGATCGGTGACGGAACTGAAACAACGGTTGATTTAGGATAAAGCGCCAAACATTTTTAAATTCGGCTAAAATTGTAATCATTAAACGAAAGTTAGCAACTTTCAGTCAAAGCTAAATATTGATTAGAAAGGCGCGGTCACCAAAGGCATCAATTGGAATTTGGAACGATGGGTTGCGGTCTGACAAAACGGTTGTCGGAGGCGTCAGCGACCGTCGAGGCCGTTTTTTCGCCGGAACGGTCTTTGGCATGGTCACGGGCGACGAGTATGTAAATCGACGGGATAACAAACAGGGTAAAGAAGGTTCCGATGGCCATGCCGCCCACCAGAACCAGACCGATCGAGTTGCGTGCAGCAGCACCGGCTCCGGAAACCAGTGTCAAAGGGAAGTGACCGGCGATGGTGGCTGCAGTCGTCATGATAATCGGGCGCAGGCGGGTCAGGGAGGCGGCGTGCACGGCATCACGTTTGGACCGTCCCCGCTCTTGGAGCTTGTTGGCAAATTCGACAATCAGGATACCGTTTTTCGATACCAGGCCGACAAGGGTTACCAAACCTACCTGGGAGTAAATATTGAGCGTGGTCGTCCACCCCTGGGTCCAGAACGCGACGTTCGGGTTTGGCATTTTCAGAAAGGTGAAGGCCAGTGCACCGAACATGGCCAGCGGCACCGAGCCGGCCAGGATGACGAAGGGATCGCGAAAGCTGTTGAACTGAACCGCAAGGACCAGAAAGATTAAAATGATGGCCAGCGCGAAGGTCGAAAGGAATTGGTTGCCCTCGACCCGAAGTTGGCGCGACTCACCGGTGTAGTCGAGGACATAGCCTTGGGGCAAAATCCCGGCGGCTTCATCCTCGAGAAAACCCAGGACCTCATCGAGCGGCCTGAGGCCCACGCCACTGATTTTGACCGCATTGAGCTGCTGGAATCGGTTCAGGGAACGCGGCACGGTGGCGTTTCGTATCGTGGCAATCGTGCTGAGCGGGACGAGTTGGTCTTGCGGTCCGGTGATGTAAATATTTTCGAGCTGCCCCGGGTTGAGACGGTCAACGCGCTTGATCTGCGGTATGACCTTGTAGCTGCGGCCGGCGATGTCGAAGCGGTTGACGAAATTGCCGCCGACCATCGATCCGATGTCGGCACCGACCCGCTGAAGGTCGAGGCCTAAGTCGGCCACTTTGTCGCGATCGATGATGATCTCCGCCTGAGGCTGGTCGATCTTAACGTCGATGATTGGGGGGAAGGCAAACAGACCACTCTGCAGCGCTTTGAGTTGAATCTGCTTTGCAAACTGCAAGATCCGGTCTTCCTCCGCCGTCGAAGCGAGAATGAACTCCACCGGGAACTGGCCGCCTCCCGGCAGCGCCGGTGGCAACACCGGGAAGATCCGGATGCCCGGAATGCCTCGCAGTTTCTGCTGCACCTCGGGCAGAATCTGGAAAATGGTGCGCTCGCGAGCTTCCCAGGGTTTGGCGACCATACCGGAAAAACCGGAGGTCGGACGCGTCACCTGAAAGGTAAACCGGGTCTCCGGCACACTGAGATACGCTTGATTGACTGCCGCGGCATAGCGGCTGGTCTGGTCGAGGGTGGAATTGGCCGAGGCCTCCAGGATGCCGAAAATGACCCCCTCGTCTTCAGTGGGTGCCAATTCCTTGGGCGACATGATGAACATCGGGATGGTGAGCAGACTTACGGTAATCCACACCATGTAGACAGCCGGGCGGGACTTGAGGGTGATGTCAAGCAGGCGGCCGTAGAAAGCTGTGAAGCGTTTGAAATCACGGGATATCTTGCCGGCAAAACCGCGGTCTTCGATCCCCGGTTTCAACAGCTTGGCCGACATCACGGGTGACAAGGTCAGGGCCACGACCCCGGAAATCACGACGGCACCGGCCAGGGTAAAGGCAAACTCGCGAAACAGGGAGCCGGTGAGGCCGCCCTGCAAGCCAATGGGTGCATAAACGGCCGCCAGCGTGATCGTCATGGCAATGACGGGGCCGATCAGCTCACGAGCACCCCGCAAGGCCGCATCAAGCGGCGACTGCCCCTCGCTCAGGTGTCGTTGAACATTTTCAACCACAACGATGGCATCGTCGACCACCAAACCGACAGACAGTACAATGGCCAGCAAGGTAAGCAGGTTGATCGTAAAGCCGAAAACCTGCATCAGGAAGACAGCCCCGATGAGGGAAAGCGGGATGGCCACCACCGGGATGAAGGCCGATCGCAGGGAGCCGAGGAAAAGAAAAATGATGACCACGACGATGAGTAGCGTCTCGCCAAGGGTTTTGACGACCTCGGCGATGGCATTGGTGATGTAGTCGGTAGCATCGTAGGCGATGCGGGCCTGAAGTCCACTGGGCAATTCCTTCTGGATGGCGTCCATTTCGACGCGCACGCGGCCGATCACGTCAATGGAGTTGGCGTTGGGCAGGGGCCAAATGCCCATGAATACGGCGGTTTGGCCAGAGAAGCGCACCTCCGTATCGTAATCCTCCGCACCCAGCACCACGTCGGCGATATCTTCCAGTCGCACGACGGCACCGTTTTGATTGCGAAGGACAAGACGCTTGAACTCCTGAACGGAGCTCAGATCGGTGTTGGCGATCAGATTGACCTGGACGAGCGAGCCTTTTGTCTGACCGACGGCGGCCAGGAAGTTATTGGCGGCCAATGCCCGTCGAACCTGCGCCGGGCTGATGTTGAATGCGGCCATACGCTCCGGTTTGAGCCAGATGCGCATGGCAAACGTGCGGGCGCCCAAGATGTCGGCGCGCTGGACACCCTCGACGGCAGACAGGCGCGTCTGCACGCTGCGCACGAGATAATCCGTAATCTGGTTCTGCTGGAGAACATCGGAGGTGAAACTAAGATAGGCTGATGCGAACTGGCTGTCAGCCGACTCGACGTTGATCGTCGGTACTTCGGCCTCCGGCGGCAAATCCCCGCGGATCTGGTCTACCTTGGAACTGATTTCCGACAGCGCCTTGATCGGGTCGTAGTTGAGCTTCAGGCGGGCACTGATCGTCGATATCCCTTGGGAACTCTGCGACTGGATGTAATCGATGCCGTCAGCGGCTGCAATAGCACGCTCTAACGGTGTGGTGATAAACCCGCGGATGAGTTCGGCGTTTGCGCCGACATAAACGGTTGTGACGGTGACCGCCGCGTTCTCACTGCGGGGATACTGGCGCACATTCAACGTACGCATCGCCTGCAACCCGGCGATGATGATCAAAAGGCTAACCACCAGGGCGAGTACAGGCCGGCGAATAAAGAGATCGGTGAATTTCATGGTACGATAGCGCTCGGACGAACTTTAAAGCAATGATGGTGTATCTTCGGCAGGATTTGTGCCGCTCACATCAACTGTCCTCCGGTTCGGGCGCAAGCTTGAATGCCGGCGCCAGCGTGTTGTCCACAACGACGGCCTGGCCGTTGCGAAGTTTAAAGACCCCGGTGGACACGATCGTCTCACCTTTGTCCAGTCCGGAGACGCTCGCGACGAAATCGCCGCGTTTCTCCCCGAGTTTCACGATCTTCTGCTTCACGACGTTTACAGGCTCAACGCCTTTTTCGCTTTTCTTTGTATCGACGACAAATACGGTGTCGCCGTAGGGGGCATAAAGCACAGCTGTTGTCGGGATGGCGAGCACCTCCTCCCGCGAGGGCAATACCACGGATACGTTCACGAACATGCCGGGACGTAAACGCTCCTGGCTGTTTGCAACCGTCGCCTGAATCCGGATATTTCTTGTCGCGGCATCGACCTCAGGGCTGATCGCCGTGATTTCGCCCTCGATCGCCTGGCCGGGAAACGCATCTGTCACCCGCACTTTGAGACCCGGTTTAACCTGAGCGAGCTGCTGCTGCGGAAGTGAGAAATTGACGAATATAGGATCGATCGTCTGAAGCGAAACGATCGGCTCCCCCTCATTGAGATTTTGACCCAGGTTGACCAGCCGAATGCCAAGGCTGCCGGCAAAGGGTGCTCGAATAGTTTTTTTCCTGATGCTTGCACGGATGCCGTCGATCTGGGCAACGGCCTCTTTATATTGCGCGTCGTCGCTATCGTATTTGGCCTGTGCGACCGCTTTCTTGCCCAGCAGTTTGCTTGAACGTTCGAGCTCTATCTTAGCGAGCGCAACCGTGGCCTTCGCCGCGCGCAGCTGAGCCTCCTCCGAAGAGGTATCCTGCTGTATAAGAAGATCACCAGCCTGCACTTTCGTGCCCGGCTCAAAGGCGATACGCACGACCTTGCCGGGCAGCTCTGCCGTCAACATCACCCCTTGAACCGCTTCGAGGGATCCCACCGAGGTAATCAGAGACTCCCAGGATTCTGATCGCACCACGGCGGTGGTCACCGTCTCAGGTGGCGGTGTCGACTGGCTTCCTATTGCGATCATCCGTTGGATCTGCAAGCCTTTGATTCCGCCAAGGATGCCCATTATGAAGAGCACGCCGAGGATGGTGAAGATTATTCTCTTTGTCATGTGCTTAAAGTTATTTTGAATTCAAAATAAAAATTGCGGTCCTTAATGTAAACGCCATTTTTCGATCCGTAAACCACCATAATTTTTTATATAATGGCAAAATATTATATAAAATAAGGATGCTGGTAGCAGTGTCAATCTGCCGATAGGCTAAAATGTAAGCTTCAAAGCCTGTAATAAACACTGC
>JARFPZ010000377.1 GCA_029288035.1 Desulfosarcina sp. | reverse complement strand
GTTGTAGGATCAAAATCAAGTTCTTCACCGATAGTAAAAGGCGGTGTCGGCAGGAGCAATGGCAAACCCATCTGTTCGAGATAGGCTTCCGTCAGACTTGAGTTCCGATCGGTGTGCTTATGAGGCCATCCATCCGTAACGACAAGGTCAACATTTTCCGGCAATGCCTCTGATACTGTATCTACCGGCGTTACGTTTGCGCCACATACTCTTGCGACGTTGGCCCAACTCCTCAAAACATTGGTGGTCGGTCCCCACAGTACAATGTTTGCCTGGTCAAGCGGTTTCACTGTGGAATGGAACCAATATACGTCCGATATCGCCTCACAGGGATGCTCCAGCGACGACATTGCATTGACTACCGGCCGCCGGGAGGCGTCCGCAAAAGCCCTCATTCTGTCATGGTCGTGGTATAGAACAATATAAATCTAGTAAAACGGATCCAGATATCCAGCCAAGTCTTGTGCTCTTTCTTTTGTATCCAGAAAAATCGGAAGTTCGATGGCGTCTAGTCCAAGATGGGAAATGGCCTGGAGAAAGGTTGTCCTGGTCCTGGTGCCTGACCCTTGAAACGAGATAGCGACATGTCCAATAGCAGTCGGCATATCGACGGCGGAGACCAAACTCCATATCTGTGCGATGGTTTCCGGTTTAAGTGACGGGGTGTCTATAAATTTGTTCATATATATAAGTATCCAATATAACGTTATAATTCTTGAAGAAGCCTATGATCATGAATACCACGGACTGTAAAATATTTAAAGGATAAATAATTCGACTCAGCGTTCTTATAATCGTCTTGAACTCTGGGTCAAGAACAAACGGATCGATGCCGGTAAATAGTGGGTAAAAAAGGATAAGTGTTGGCTAAGGGCCAAGATACTCACTAGCGGTAGAAAAGTGGGTCTCGATCTCGTTCTGGATGGTGATACAATGAAATGGTATGACCCTGAAGGTACTTTAGGTGGTAAAGGAGATTATTCCAAAATTAATTAAAATATAGTAGTGGAACCAAGAGATAGGTGGGAGAGTTTATCCCCTTGAAGGATCAATGAAGGAGAAAATAGATGCAATTTGCAGAATTATTGAATCAAAGCGAAGTCGAAAGGATTCACGAAGCATCCCTAGAACTTTTTGAATCTGTAGGTTTATTGGTCAAAAATGAAAAAGCGCGCCGTATTTTTATACACCACGGATGTCGTGCAGACGCCCACAGCGGCGTCGTAAAAATTCCACGCACGGTGGTGGCGGAATACCGCCAGGCTTTTGTGCCAACCTTTACTTTTATGGGACGTGATCCGCGGTTTGACAAAACCATACCCGACGACAGTCCGGTGATTTTAACCGCCAGCTCGGCTCCCGATATCATCGATCCCGGTACAGGCAAGTTGAGGCGGGCGACCTCGACAGATATTGCCAATATTGCCTTTCTGGTCAACGAATTGCCGGGTTATGATGTCTTCTCGACATCAACCCTCGCCAATGACGCACCCGAGGGGCAGTTCAGCCTGGCTCGATTTTATCCTGCCCTTAAAAACTGCCTTAAACCCATTCGGGGAAACACCCCTGACTTAAACGATTTGAAACAGGTACTGGAGCTTGGGGCCATAGTTGCAGGTGGACAGGAGGCTTACCGGGAGCGACCGCTGATTACCCACCACTGCTGCGCAGCCGTGTCTCCGCTAACCCTGGATGTAAATTCAACTGAGGCCATCATTTACCTCACTGAAAGGAACCTGCCGTGTTACGCCACCGTGGCGCCTATTGCGGGCATGACTACCCCCATGACCTTACTGGGAACTCTGGCCTTGGGCAATGCCGAATTTCTGGCAGTAGCGATTTTGAAACAGATGGTAAGGCCTCAAAGTTCAAATATTTATGCCGCGCTTTCAACCGTTGCCGATATGCGGACCGGAAGCTATGCTCCAGGTGCCATTGAAACCGGCATATTGCAAATGGCCCACAGCCAGATGGCTGACTTTTACAATGTTCCCTCTGGGGGTTATATCGGCTTGAGCGGCGCCCACAAAAACGACGCCCAGGCAGGCTACGAAACCGGCATGAACATTACCGCTGCCATGCTCGGTCGCACCCATATGTTCAATACGGGGGGGCTTTTAAGCAGTTTGATGGTGTTTGATTTCGCCAAAGCGGTCGTCGATGGTGAAATGGGTATGATGCTGAAGCGTCTCAAGCGTGGTTTGGATTTCAGTGAGGAGAACCTGGCTCTGAATGTCATTGCCGAAGCTGGGCCCGGTGGTAGTTACATTGAACTCGATCACACCTTTGAAAACATGCGTGACACTGCGCTGATGCCCAACATTGCCACCAGGGATATGCGCAGCAATTGGGAGGAAGTCGGGCGACTTAATGCGAACACCCGCGCCCTTCAAGAAGCCTCAAAAATCCTGAGCCGGGATAACCCTGCCAAGTTTTCCGATGAAGTCGATACCCGGATTCGGAAACGATTTAAAGGATTGGTAAACGGGGATGCCCAATGGGAAACCATGAAAGCACTTTAAGAAAATGATGCCCAGGCTGGGCGAAAAATATAACATCGAAATTGAAACCATCGATAAACCCAAGGATGATTACTCAATTCATAAGCCACCCCGCCCTTTTGCGGGATGAGAATTGAAATGGTTCTACCGTTACCGGGAGAACACACAAACTGATTTAAACTTGAACGATGCCGGTGGTTTATGAATTGAGTTAAATAAAAGAATTTTGGCTCACTTATTTTCCGATTTAGTCAGCTATGTAAGCAGCGTATCTGCTCATCAAAACGGACAAATCAGAAAAAGACATGATTAAAATAATCTTCTCAAAATCTCAGAGCACGCGATAATAACAAAAACTAAGTTGAAGCAAAAATTCTTTTCACAAATCAGCGACCACCAGCAGAGCGTGGTTCCGGCCACTTCGAGGGGCCATCCTCATACCCCCAGCTCTGCTGGCGCTCGCTGATTTGACCGATGAGTACTTTGAACTGGATCTGCCGGTGGCACCGGCGGTCATGGTGGGTGATGAAATTTTTGTGGAAGGATCCGATGTCTCAGAAGACAAGCTTGAGGGCGCGATCTGCCGCCATCTCGGAATTGATAGACCGCCAAAGAAGAAATCAATTTTTAGCAAAATTATCAGAAAATAGCTAAAGCATTTATATCATTGGTTCCATAGCCGAGTTACACCTCAGGCTTGAATTGTTTAAATGCTGAAACTAGTTTATATCGCAGAAGCTGACAAAAAGTTCTAATGCCGGAATCGCCCCAGAGACGGTCAGAGAGATCCTTATGCACGATATATATTGTGTCGTCGAAATCCCAGAACACAATCGTTTTCCCTTTAGGTTTGAATCTGAGCAGGTCATCTATATTGCGCAGGTTGGCTACATGCAGCATGAGGTAGTCAGCTTCGGCAGCGCTGATATCCCCATAAAGCTTTTTCGTCAGGCCGTCGAAAGGAAGATATGTTGATGATGTAAGCCAGAACCCTTGACCGGTTGGTATGTTAGGATACTTTCGGTTTACGTACTTGATTACCTCACTGGAAATGGAGCTAATCATTACATCATTGTCGCGTTTGCGGGCCCGGATATCGGCTATGATCTCATCGACCAAACGCTCGTCTTCTTGATTGTCTCCCTGCGACTTTATTTCAATGTTTAGTTTTTTTGTTAGAATGCCAATGACTTCATCATAGGCAACGATTTCTCCGCGGGTTATTTTGGATAGTTCTGCGAATGTCGTATTGCCTATTGCTTTCAGGTTGCCATGCAATCTTAGCATCCTTTTATCATGATAGACGACTATCCTTCTGTCTTTTGAGTATTGAACGTCAAACTCTATAAAAGCATATTTGCTGTTTCTGTCTGCGGCGATAAGAGCCGCCATGGTATTCTCCATATATTCTTCTGATGCGCCGCGATGCGCTCCTGCCGTGCATCTGTATCCGTAACGGACTCGATTGTTT
>JARFPZ010000369.1 GCA_029288035.1 Desulfosarcina sp. | reverse complement strand
CAGTATAACCGGCTTCAGTTAAGTTCGCCAACCTTTTTTTCCACCGCCTTCAAAATCGCAGCATTGCGAATCAGCGTTTTCATGTCCGCGATGTCCTGGGAAAGAATGCGGTCTTTTTCCAGGTGGGAAATCGTCTTACGGATTTCATGATAGGCTTCCAGGGTTCCTTCTCCAGGTTTCAAATTGGTAAACAAGTCCAGGGCCTGGGTGGCGCACAAGAGCTCGATTGCAATCACATTCTCTGTATTTTCGATAACTTCTCGACACTGGCGAGCTGCAATGGTTCCCATGGAAACATGATCCTCCTTGTTGGCCGAGGTGGGGATAGAATCCACACTGGCGGGATGGCAGAGTACTTTGTTTTCGGAAACAAGCGCCGCCGCCGTATACTGGGCAATCATGAACCCTGAATTGAGACCGCCGTCACTGACCAGAAAGGCCGGCAGTCCACTCAATTTCGGATTTACCAGCCGTTCGATCCGGCGTTCGGAAATATTGGCCAGTTCTGAAACCGCCATACTCAGAAAATCCAGCGCCAGGGCCACTGGTTGGCCGTGGAAGTTGCCGCCCAGCAAAAAGTCCTGGGATTCGGAAAATATAAGCGGGTTATTGGTCGATGAGTTCATTTCCGTTTCAATCACGGTGCGGCAATAGTTGACGGCATCTCTGGTGGCGCCGTGAACCTGGGGTGAACACCGCAGGGTATAAGCATCCTGAATGCGGGAGCAGTCCTTGTGGGAGGTAATGATCTCACTGTTTCGGATAATACGTTCCATGTTGGCGGCAACAGCAGCCTGGCCGGGATGCGGTCTTATTTGATGAATTCGCTTGTCAAACTCGGTGCGGCTTCCCATCAGAACTTCCAGGCTCATGGCCGCTGCAATATCGGTCATCTTGGAAAGCTTGATCGCATCATATACCGCAAGTGCGCCAATAGCTGTCATCACTTGGGTACCGTTTACCAATGCCAGCCCCTCACCTGATTCCAGCTCAAGGGGTTTCAAGCCGCATTTTCTGAGCACTTGATCACCGGACATTTTTTGACCTTTGTAAAACGCCTCACCCCGTCCGAGTAAAACAAGTGCAAGGTGTGCCAGAGGTGCCAGATCACCACTGGCGCCCACGGACCCTTTTTCCGGCATTACCGGGCAAACACCCCAATTTAGCAATGCCACCAGGTGTTGAACAGTTTCAAGACGGATACCGGAATGCCCCCTTGCCAGATCCTTAATCCGTAAAGCCATTACCGCGCGAACGATCTCCTCATCCAGGGGCTTGCCCACACCGGCGGAATGACTCATGAGAATGTTTTGCTGAAGAAGCCGGGTGTCTTTTTTTGAGATGGCGACGTCACTCAATGCACCGAATCCGGTGGTAATCCCGTAAATGGTTTTTTCATCTTCAACCCATTTATCCACCAGCTCACGGGTTTCGCGAATTCGTTTCTCCGTACCTTTGCCTAATTTGGTCTGGGCACCATCCCGGGCGATTGCCGTCAGGTCCTCAAGGGTCATTCCGTCGAAGCCGATTGAAATCGTTTGCATAGTTAGGTTTCCTGATATTTTTGCCTATTTTACTTACTGCCGAAAACCTTTTTTAGAAGATCCGTGGCTCGTGCAGCGGGATCGGAACGAATCTTTTTCTCTTCTTCCGCCAGCATAATAAAGAGACCATCCAAGGCGCCTTCGGTAACATATTCATTCAGATCAAAATTGAAGCTGTCTGCAAACGGGATTTTTTCCACTGTTGCATTTAAATCCTGGAAGGTTCGTGTGACGCCAACCTCACCCATGGAGGCACCGACTATCGGTTCGAAAGTTTCCTGAAGCCGCGTGTAGGTCTTATTCTTAAAAAAAAGGGTGGCCTCATTATCACCCCCGTTTAAAATCTTTTTGGCATCGTCGATTTTCATATTTTTGATTGCATCCCAGAAAATCGACTTTGCTTCCGGTGCTGCGCGTTCGGCGGCATTGTTCATGCTCAATTCAAACGCATCGACCTTTGATCCGAATCCCGCACCCCTTAGCAAGGTTTCAGCCTTTTGTACCGCCCCCGGCAGCGGAATTTTAATACCCGGATTGTTATAGTAACCCCCCGTTTTCGATACCAGATCCACTGCTTTGACGGTACCGATTGCTAAGGCCTCTTTGAGCCCTTTAACGATTTCGGACTCTGAAACCGAATCAGAGGTTCCGAGCATATTTTGTGCCCCTTTGAGGATATCCTGCCATCCGGCCGTAACCAAAGCCGTCGAGAATACCCAAATGGACAGGGCACCGAATACCATGAATAGAAGTCGTTTCTTCATGTCTGCCTCCTATGTGATTTTTTTTGATAATTGATTAGGTAAGCAATTATGTTGGATGGGTCAATAATAATATGCAACTCAATTCATAAACCACCGGCTAAACCAGTGAGAATTTAAAAGTTTCTACCGTTACTGCGGGGGTATGCTTGATGGGTGCAAACCTAATCGATGCCGGTGGATTATGAATTGAGATAAAACGGGCAACAACAATTTGGTGGGGTCTGTGTTTTTCTGGGTGAGTCTGTGGCTAATAATCCATATGTATCTGAATTTTATCTACTTCGACGGTTTCTTCACCAGACCCAGCGTGGCCATCGAGACGGCTGCCCAGGCGGCATTTGATCCCAGTGTTTTTTGAATTTCCCGGCTGCAGTCATAGACCCGGGCCGCATATCCCCCGGCGATAGGTCTGATCTCAGCGACAATTTGGGATAACTTGTTTTGAATCGGCCGGTAATCCTCGGCGTCACTTATTTGCAGTTGTAACTTTCTTACTTGTGAGACGAGGTCGTTCTTTTTTTCGTCGAAGCTGGCATCTCCCAATAGATTTTCAGTCTGGCGAATATAATTCATGGATCGACCAAGTAAGGCATAGGCCTCTTTGGGATCAGCGTCTCGAAATCCCTTACCTGTGATTACCTTTTTGCGATATAATGCATTGATGGCACCCCCATCCTCAAAAGAACCAAATTCCTTTTCCTCGGCCGGTTCGCTGCCGATACATGAGATGGCACTTGTCCATTTTTCCAATTCGGCCTGAAGGATCATCATTTCCTGGTAGGCCGGCTCATTTTCAATGTTATCCTTATAACTTTTATACAATTCATAAGCCATAAAGCCGATGCCCACCACAGCCCCTGCGCGACCCAGTACTTTTCCACTGGTACCCAACCGCCGAATTGTTTTTTCACCCACTCCTTTGGCGATGTTCTCTCCGACCATTTTCCAGTAAGAAGCACTCATAACTCCTCCTGATAACCAAAATCTAAATTCCCAAATCCCCAATCTATTCTGAGCCCCTGAACCTCCTTAGCCATGAAAACGTCTGTCCCAATCATATTCGCGTGAGGTTACTTTGTCTTCCATGCCGCGAATCCGCTTTTCAAGATGTTTCCATTTCCGTTTCAGTGGCTCCGCAGTGTCATTTCTTGTGCAACGTTGCCAGCAGCCGGTCCTGTGATTCGACCGAGCTCCGGCAGACGTTGACGGCGCCAATTTCATCAATAGTGCGGCCAGTAAGTAAATGCCGACTACGGGCCAAAAACCGGTAAAAATAAACAATATGACGGCAATTGCTCTGATCCAGAAGGCCGAGAAATCGAAATAGTCGGCCAATCCCCTGCAGACACCCAATATGATGCCATTACGAGAGCGGTAGAGCCCCCGTCCGGATATGCTGTTAAACCTGTTCATGGTTCGTTTCCTCTCTTTTATCTGATGCCATAATAGTTTCCAAGGCCTCAACGCGTTCCTCCATTTTGTCTACGGAGGATTTCTTCAGCGCTTTTAACTCGCTTTCAATCTCTTCATCCAACGAAAGTCTTTCCAACTCATCCTCCAATGTCGGTTTTCGACCGAAATTCACCAGATCGGCTTCGGATTCCATTTGATCAATACGCTGTTCGAGTTCTTCGAATTTAAAGATGGCATCGGCGCTATCCATTCGCCGCATTTCTTCCTGAGCACGCTTTTTTCTGGCCGCGTGGATATGGCGCTGCACAAGCAGACGCTCTTTTTCGCGAGCCGTTTTCAATTTATCTTCAAGCTGCCGGATGTCATCCTTGTATTGTGTCAGCAAATCATCGTGCTCGGTTAATTCAGCGGTAAGCGATCTTGCTCGCTGAGCGTAGCGACGTTTCTCAATCAACGCTTCTCTGGCCAGATCGTCGCGCCCTTTGTTAACGGCCAGATTGGCTTTGCGCTCCCAATAATCGACGCGTTTATCGATTCCCTGCAACTGGCGTTCAACTTTCTTGTTCTCTGCCATGACCCCGGCACAGGCGGCTTTGAGATCGATTAGCGTATCTTCCATTTCCTGGATCATCAGCTTAATCAGTTTTTCCGGGTCTTCCGCCCGATCGAGCATGGAGTTGATGTTGGAACCGACAATATCGCGAAATCGTGTAAATATGCCCATGGTACGTCCTCCCTTTTCAGTTAATTTATCGAATTATTGAGCACGTACCGTGCCAACGGCTTATTTTAACATAAACATTTGATATTATTTATAATTAACTATTACACAATAATTTGTGACGTGGTGTATTTAACCATTTTATAGCAAAATATACTATCGAAATGATTTATTTCGCCAATTTTCCTGAATCGAGAGTCTGTCGATTCCATCTAAATGCCCAATATCGCCCCACGTCTCAATGACCCAGCGAGTGGTGCCGTAAAAGTCGCCGTGGGTGATGATCGTCAGGCTGGCATTGGTTATGATGAAACACCGCGGTTGATCGAGCGATTGTTTTGCAACGAAGCGAAAAATGCTATCAAGGACTCCCCCATGGGCCACGACGGCAATCGTAGTACCGGATCTCCTGACAATTAGTTCTTCAATAAAGGCAACATTGCGCTGATAATGCTGCCGGTGGCTTTCCCCCTCGGGGATGATATAATCCGGATCATCGCTTTTCAATTGATCTAAGACTGCCGAATGCCTGGCTTTGATTTCAGGAACGGTCAGCCCCTCAAGGACACCGTAATTTCTCTCCCTTAAACGGCTGTCAACTTCCACTGAGTGACCCGTAAAATCAGCAATTATGGATGCCGTTTCCCGTGTCCGCCCCAAATCGCTGCTGATCAGGGAGTCGAATCGAATTTTTTGCATCCGGCGGCCGAGTGCAGCGACCTGATTACGTCCGGTTTCTGTCAGAGGGCTGTCTCCATGCCCCTGAAAACGATTTTCTTCATTCCATACCGTCTCACCATGACGGATGGCCAGTAGCGTTGTATTTGGCTGGATCGGCATAACTGGTTTTCCTCCACTTTAAAATTCAGAACTATTGACGTATCGTAAATCTACGGTTAATTGGTATACACCAGCCGAACAACCAGCACCAAATCCGACTGAAGCAAATAAGATACAGCCAATAATGAATAGGTCAAGTAGTCATCAGAACCGACAGATCCGATAAAACAGAGATAAAAAATTCTTTTTACAAATCAGCGGCCACCAGCGGAGGTTGCCCCGGCCCCTTCCAGGGGTTATCCTCATACCCCCTGCTTTACCAAATTTTCAAAGAACAGTCCATTAAACAGTAAAGCAGGATAATGGGTTAAATAATAACCTTCAAATTACATTGTTTTTAAAAGTTTGCTATTTAACCCAAATTTTTCTCTTGACTTTCCCCGGATTAACTCTGCCGTTGGTCGCTGATTTAATGTCAACTAAAAAAGCCGGAATCCAGTAACTTCAGCATATTCTGGATGCCGGATCCATCATCCCGGACTTGATCCGGGACCGGCATGACGAATGCGGAACTTTTTGTGAAAACAACAAAGTTTGCCAATGAATTCACAAGAGCTCAGATAATGACGACAGCGATTATGGGTTTTGCAAATTCGCACGCCAATGGTTGCCCTATAATTTTTTTCCACTTGCAGATTTAATCAAATTGGTTCAATATTTACTAAAATGCAGCCGACCAAGGGTCTTAACATCGGAGACGACGAATGGGAAACAAAAAGATTCTGGTGGTGGATGACGAGTCGGACATGAGAATTTTTGTCTCCATCGTCGTGGAAACCATGGGCTTTGTACCGGTTACCGCCCAAGACGGCGCTGAAGCACTCGAAAAGGCCAGGGCCCATCTGCCGGACCTGGTGATCCTCGATGTCATGATGCCGAAAATCGACGACGGGATACAAACTTATGAGCAGTTTAGAACGGATCAAAAACTATCTCATATTCCGATCATCATGCTCTCTGCCATTGCGAAAAAAACCTTTGTCCATTCCATTAGAATGTTGAGGCCCTGGAGGGATGCTCGGATCCCTGAGCCGGAAGCCTACATGGAAAAACCACCGGATGCGGACGAACTGAGTAAACTCATATCCGAATTATTACCCAAAGAAAACTAAATCATCATTAACGCCGCGAGTGGTGCCACAATGCTCAGATTGGTTAATAAAATTCGTAGCAGTATCGTTTCAAAACTCACCATTCTCGTCGGTCTCGTTTTGCTGCTCAGCATCTCGGTATGGGCCTATTTTAATATCGATTATCAACAAAAAAAGGCTACCGAAGGCATTATCGAGGCAGCCGATTGGTTATCGCACACCATCAAGCTCGGCACGCATTATGCCATGATGCACAATTTAAGGGATGATATTACCCTGATTATAAAAAAAATCGCCAACGAGAAAAAGCTTGAGACGATACGTATTTACAACAAAAACGGGAAGATAAAATTTTCAAACCTGGATTCGGAAGTGGATCGTAAGACCAATATTAAAGCCGAAGCCTGTCACATCTGCCATCATTCGGAACCGCCCCTTACCGAACTGAGCCTGCCGGAAAGAACCCGTTTTTTTAGATCTCCTGAGAACGGTCGACGACTGGGCATCATCAGTCCAATCTACAGCGAGCCGGGGTGTTCATCGAATGGCTGTCACGCCCATCCCAAGGGCAAGAAGGTCTTAGGCGCCTTGGACCTGGTGATATCTTTGGAGGAAACCGATAAAGAACTCGCGTTTTTTAAAAGATGGCTGATGTTTTTTGCAGTTTCTATATTTTTGATAACTTCGGCAGTGATCATATTATTCATTTTGCGATTTGTAAAACGGCCTATTGGGAAAATGATAGATGGAACGAACCTGATTGCCAACGGTGAGTTCGTAAAGAAAATTGATGTGGATCAGGTGGATGAAATGGGCCGGCTCTCGGTTGCAATTGATAAGATGGGAAAAAAAATCAGTGAAAAACAGGCCGAGCTGAACAAACAGCGCAATGAATACCAGAACCTCTTTGAACGGGTTCCCTGCATCATCACTGTTCAGGATCGCGACTACAAACTGCTGAAGTATAATCGAGAATTTAGCGAAAAATTCAAACCCAAGGTCGGCGACTACTGTTACGAAGCCTATAAAGGCCGTCAGGAAAAATGCGTCATTTGTCCGGTGGAAAGAACATTTGATGACGGTCTCTCGCATTTTAGCGAGGAAAGAGGATTTAATAAGGATGGAACGCCCACCCACTGGATTGTCAGCACCTCTCCCATTAAAAACGAAAGCGGCGAAATTGTGGCTGCGATGGAGATGAGTCTCGATGTGACCCAAACCAAATTGTTGGAAGAAGAGTTAAAAAAATCCGAAAAAAAATACCACGCTATATTTGATAATATACCCAATCCCGTCTTCGTTTTGGACATGAATACACTTGAAATCCTCGATTGCAATGCCAGCGTTAAGGTTGTTTATGGATATAAAAAAGAGGATCTTCTTCAAAAATCCTTTCTATGCTTTTTCAAACCGGAAGAAAAGGATCGCTACGCGACCTTAATAAAAACATCCAGTGTTATCAACCAGGCCCGGCACTTAAGTAAAGCTGGAGACACCCTTTTCGTAAACATCCGGGTATCACCCTCAGAATATCCCGGAAAAAAAGTACTTCTGGTGACAACCAGCGATATCACCCAACGGCTCGAAACCGAACAACAACTCATACAGGCCAGCAAAATGGCAACCTTGGGAGAGATGGCCACCGGAGTTGCCCACGAGCTTAATCAGCCGCTTTCCGTTATAAAAACCGCCAGCCGCTTCTTTATGAAAAAGATAAATAGAAAAGAGAAGATCGAAGACGAGATCCTTTTTACGATGTCGGAAGAGATTGACTCCTATGTGGACAGAGCCACCAATATCATTAATCATATGAGAGAATTTGGCCGAAAATCGGACCTAACCCCTCAAAAGGTCCAGATAAACGAAACCCTGAAGAAGGCCTTTGAAATTTTGGGCCAACAGTTAAAAGTAAGGGGAATAGAGGTTGTGTGGGATCTCGAGCAAGATCTTCCTTTGATAATGGCGGAACCCCAACGCCTGGAACAGGTCTTCATCAATCTATTGATCAATGCGCGCGATGCCATCGACGAAAAATGGCAGTCACCCCAACCCCCGAAAGGGGTGAAAAGAATAACACTAAAAACCAGATCAAATAGCAATAGAATTACGGTTGAGATCAACGATACGGGCACAGGGATTCCCAAAGCAATTTTGGATCGGATATATGAGCCTTTTTTTACTACCAAAAAAGTAGGACAGGGCACAGGCCTCGGCCTTTCGATCAGTTACGGCATCATACAGGAGTGCAACGGCAGAATGAAAGTGGCTTCCAACAAAGATGAGGGCGCCAGCTTTATCCTGACATTTCCCATAGCGGATGAAAATTGATGGAAAAAACAATTTTACTGGTTGATGACGAAGAAGGCATTCGGCGGGTACTCGGCATAGCGTTGTCTGACATCGGATATCAGGTGCTCACCGCTGAAAACGGTGCAGAAGCCCTGCGGGTATTCAAAGAATCTCGGCCGCAGATTGTGCTGAGCGATATAAAGATGCCTGAGATGGATGGCATCGAGCTTCTCCGCCGTATAAAAAAGATGAGCCCGGATACCGAGGTCATCATGATTACAGGACATGGCGACATGGATCTGGCCATCAAAAGCGTTAAATATGAAGCCACTGATTTTGTCACCAAGCCCATTCATGACGAGGTTCTGGAAATCGCATTGAATCGAGCGCTGGAACGAATCGCCATGCGTCGAAAACTCAATGAATACACTCAAAACCTTGAGCAGCTTGTACGGGATAAGACTCAAAAACTGCTTGAGGCGGAACGGTTGGCGGCGGTCGGCCAGACGGTGGCAGGGCTATCTCACGCGATAAAAAATATTACCGGCGGGCTTAAGGGGGGGGCATTCGTACTGGAAAAGGGTATCGAACTCGATGAAAAAAAATATCTGATGCAAGGCTGGGAGATGATCAAAGGCAATGTTGATAAGATTACCAACTTGTCCTTAGACCTTCTCAATTATGCCAGAGATACTGAATTAAATTTTCAAGCCTGTGATCCGAACAAGCCCGCTCAAGAAGTCATTGATCTCATGGTTCCGCGTGCGCATGAGCTTGGAATTGATCTAAAAAGTGATTTTTCTCAAAATCTGAAAACCTGTCATTTTGATTCGGATTTCATCTATCGCTGCTTGTTGAATCTGGTGACCAATGCCTTGGACGCCTTCGTTCATGAAAAACCCGTCGCCCGAGACAAAAAAGTAACTCTTTGCACAAAAAAGTCGCGCGGTTGGGGGGTTGAATACCAGGTGCTTGACAATGGTTGCGGGATGAGTCCGGAGATCAGAAAAAATATTTTTAAACGGTTTTTTTCGACCAAAGGATCTGACGGAACCGGCATCGGGTTGATGATCACACAAAAAATAGTCAAAGAACATCAGGGTGTGATCGAGGTAGAATCGGAAGAAGGCGTCGGATCCAAATTTATCATAAAGATACCCGAAATGCCGAAACGAAACGATTGTTAGAATGGATGATATCCTCCTACATTACCACCAGCTTGGTGACATTTTCGACACATTTTCAATGGGTGTCATGATCGTGGGAGCGGACCGCAAAATTATTTCTCTGAATCACTCGGCAGAAATCATCACAGGGCACAATGAATCAGATCTGAGCGGTAAATACTGCCACCAGATATTGCTTGATCCACTGTGCGGTGGGGAATGCCAGTATTTGGAAGCGGTTGAAAAGGGTCGCCAGGCCGACAGCATCGATTTCACGGTAAGGGATCAAAGCAATGAAAAACACAGCATCACCCGGATCGTATCGCCCATCTATGGTCCTGACAAAACGCCGTTGGGATGTATCGAAGTATTTCAGGACCATTCCATTTTCAAAGACCTGCTTGAACGCGTCCGGCATGATGATCGCCGATTAAAAATCATCTTGGATAACCTTGACATCGGGGTTCTGACCGTTGATCGTGGGGGTCATATCACCTTTTTTAATACCAGAGCTGAAACCATCACGGGATTTAACCGCGGAGATGTCCTGGGAAAATCCTGCAGCATGATATTCGGCAGCCGGTCCAGTCATGACCTGCTGCTGTTGAATGAAACCATTGCCGACGGACAGGCGCGTGCCAGCACCGCAGGTGAGATAATGACCCGTGAAGGGCAGGCCATTCCGATGCGCGCGAATTACATGGCGCTAAAAAATGAAGACGGGCGTATCGTCGGCGGTTTGGCAACCATTTCTGATATGTCATTGAAGTATCAGTTTAACAGCGCCATAAAAGGCCGCTATACATTCTACGATATGGTTGGCAAAGATCCTGCCATTCAGAAAATTTTTGAAATTGTTCCGGTCGTGGCATCAAGTGATGCGACCATTCTTATCGAAGGCCCTACCGGAACTGGAAAAGATGTTCTTGCCAAAGTCATTCACAACGCCGGCTCGCGCTCAAAAAAGCCTTTGGTCAAGGTTAACTGTGCGGCTTTGCCCGATAATCTCCTTGAATCGGAGATGTTTGGTTATGTCAGGGGCGCTTTTACCGGTGCGGAAAAAGATAAGCCGGGCCGATTTCAGGAAGCAGCCGACGGAACCATTTTTCTGGATGAAATCGGTGATTTACCGCTATCGCTGCAGGCAAAACTTTTGCGGGTGCTGGAAGATAAGGAGTTTTACCCCTTGGGCAGCCGCAATACAACGAAAGTTGATGTGCGCATCATTTCGGCTACCAACCAGAACCTGGGGCGACTGGTTGCGGAAAAACGTTTTCGGGAAGATCTGTTCTACCGGCTGAATGTGATGCGCCTGGAGCTGCCCCCTTTAAAAAATCGAAAGGGAGATATTCCGCTTTTAATTTCCCATATACTCAAGCGTCTGTGTGCAACCCGGGACACCCTGGTTGAGAAATTTTCCAATAATGCCATGGAGGTCCTGCTAAATCACGATTATCCCGGCAATGTCAGAGAACTGGAAAACATTATTGAGCATGCGTTGATCGTCTGTCAGGGTAAAATTATCGAGCGAAACCACCTGCCGCTTTCCCTCCAAGCCGCCATTGCGCTGCCGGTGCCGGCCGAAGAAAAGCTGCCTTTTGCTAAAGAAATGCAATTCAGCGAAAGAAACATCATTCTGGATATGTTGCGAACCTATAATTGGAATAAAGGTAAAACCGCCGCTGCCCTCAATATCAACCGCTCCACCTTGTGGCGCAAAATGAAAAAATACAATATTTCTCACTAATAATGCAAACCTGCACCAAAATCCTGGGATATGATTAAAACTTTTTTTTGAAAATTGGTATTGCCAGAAACTCAATGCATCATTTTGCATTATATGTTGCAATTTATTGCAATGGCAGCTTTTATCTCATCTCGAATCAGGAATTTTTATATAAAATTTTGTATTTATTATATTTTTAATAAAAGAAGAGTCGTTCGAGTCCGCTATCCATCCTCCTCGCCAGCCCATCTCATGTTGCATATTCGCAACAATTATTTCCTTTGTATAAAATATGATATTTATCTTAAAAATTTTTAACTATATAATATAATAAGAAATATTTTTATTGGTGCCAATTAAACTCCTGACTGGCACATTTAATGCTAAATTGCTTAGCAGGCCCGTATAAAAACAAAAATGTTGGATATTCATTACTTTTCGGAAAAAATAACCGCTATGAATGCCGTCACCTTAAAAAAGAATGGCTCCATTGTCTACAATGGTAACACGGTGAAATCTGATGCGATTAATTTGCTCAGTGCTCAGATCACGCTTGAAGACAGATACACCTTGCGGAGCTTCTTTGAGATGCTAGACAAATACACGCTGTTTGCCAAGCTAAATGCGTTTCTCCCCATGTACACGGAGCAGTACCGCACCTGTCCGGAAAATGGATGTGATGGGGGCATGCTCGATTATCTTGAGTTCAGCAAGACGGTAGAGATGATTGGCGTCCCAGACAAGCGATTGGAAATATACAGCTCCCTTATTGGACTTCACGCGAGCGAGGCTTCTGAAATCAAATCCATGCAGCTGGCGCATCTGCTGGATTTACCGCTAAAGCTTGGCAGACTGAAACACATCGTATTTGGAGACCGTGTCGATATCTTCGAATTTGATACCGTCTACACCTTATTTGAGTTCATTGACGGAATCGCATGGGAACTCAGCTTTCACGTCACCCCGGAACAGTGCGAACTAAGGAGGTAGGATATGTTTAAGAAAATCCTTTTTGCCACAACAGCTTCACCCACCTGCGATAATGCCGCCAAAGTCGCCTTCGATCTGGAACTAAAGTGGGATGCGGAGCTTATCGTCTTTCACGTCCTCGGTATTCCCAGTCGCGGCTACAGCCCCTTTGTGACGGACGTGAGAACCGGTGAAATCATGGAACCGGATCCGGACTATGTCGAGTGGGTCAAAGAAGAGATGAAAAATACCTATGATAAATTACTGGCTGACAGTGAGAATTCCCGAATAGAGGCTGCCGTCGGCGTTCCCTACCGCGAAATTTTGAGAAAGGCCCGCAAGGAAAACGTCGATCTCATCATCATGGGCGCCCACACACGCCAGGAGGATGTTGGCGCCACCCGTTATCGAGACATCGTTGGCAGTACCATGCAAAAAGTTGCCAAATCCGCCCGCTGCCCGGTGGTGATCATCAACCGTCCCTGCACAACTTGCTGGAAGTTGTTTTCCAACATTGTTTTTGGAACTGATTTTTCCAAAGCGGCTGATTATGCCTATCAGTGGGCCTACAATTTAGCCAAAGAAGTCGGTGCCAAACTCCACCTTTTCCACGCCTGCGATATCAATACATCCGCTGCCGGCGTTATTATGGGACAGGCCGAGATAGAAAATAAGATTCAAGAGGCCAAAGCGAAGATGGAAGCACGCTATATATCCAAAATGAACGGTTATGACAATTATGACATCGAAGTCCGCGAAGGTATTCCCTACATTGAAATTTTAAAGCTTGCCCGCGAGAAGACCGGCGATCTGATTGTCATGGCGCACCACACCAGAGAAATTGATCCGGAAAAAGCGGCCCTTGGAAGCACGGTTGAGCAGGTGGTTCTGCGGTCCGCCTGCCCGGTGGCAAGTGTCAATCATCCGGACAAGGTCGTTGATCTTTAATCAACGATGTCAGCAGCACCATCTGCCAAAGATGGAGTTTTTAGATGAAAAAGAAAACAGTTCTTATCGTTGAAGATGAATTGGATATGAGGATCTTTATTGCCACCCTGCTTGAAACCAGCGGTTACCAACCGGTGATGACAAGGGATGGGACCGAGGGTATGCGCAAGGCCAAGGATGTTTTTCCCGATTTGATAATATTAGATGTGATGATGCCCGGAGAAGGCGGGGTTCAAATGTTCCGACAGCTTAAAACCGATGATACCCTGTGTAGCATACCGGTTATCATGCTTTCAGCCGTCGCTCAAAAAACCTTTACGCATTATCTAAACATGGTCAACGCGCGTCTCAAAGATCCTATTCCGGATCCTGATGCCTACATAGAAAAGCCGCCGGAAGCCGAAGATTTACTGAAGGTAACCGCCGCGCTGATCGGCTAGCGGATTGGATTTTTAAACGCAATTCAGGGCAAAAGGTCCGAATATCTGGGTAAGACAAATTTAAGATTAACCAAGCAATGCGGGAGTTGAGTCAATGCTTACCAAAAGTGACTGGGATTGGGAACTAAGCCACCGCAAAATTACGGATATCGCGCAGTGGCAACATCAGTATAACTGGGTTGAGGAGCCCTATGTAAGTCCCAACGGAGAAAAACTGGCGGCCATCGTTAACCTGGCCGAAGGGGAGTTTAATGTCTGTGTCAACGGCGACGTGTGGGAAACCACTTTTGAAAAAATATGGAATTTGCGGTTTGCGCCGGACGGACGACTAGCCGCATTGGTGTCTGATGTGGGCGAGTGGACGGTTGCAGTAGACGGCACAGCCTGGGACAACAAATTCGGCTATGTGTGGAATTTGATGTTCAGCCCTAACGGGAAAAACATTGCCGTGGCGGTTCAGCAGGATATGGCCTACGGTATGGCGTTAAATGATGTCGCCTGGCCCGAAACATTTTCCAATATGACAAATCCCACCTTAAGTCCTGATGGCGCGAGTACCGCAGCAGCCGTTCAAGTCGTCGCGTTCGGGGAAGGCGAAATCCACAAATTCCAGGAGGGTGCATTTACCGCTGCGTTGAACGGGAAGCCCTGGGATGCTCGGTTTGTCAATGTCTGGAAAATGGCGATCAGCCCGGATGGACAGAAAATAGCTGCCGAGGTGCGGTTAAACCTTTATGATTATACGATAGCAGTCAATGGCACGCCATGGGAGCGCACTTTTGGTTGTGTCTGGGAGCCAATCTTTCACCCACGCAACAGGGCGGTGCTGGCACCGGTCAGACATGAAGGCAAGTGGCACCTGGCACAGGACGGTCAGATTATTTGGGATCAAAAATTTTTCCAACTCTGGCACCCGATGGTCAGCCCAAACGGTACAAAATTGGCAGCCATCGTTGCGCCCAAATATGGCAAATGGACGATTGCGGTTGACGGCAACCCCTGGTCGGCCAAATTTAGCGATTTATTGACGGACGCCTTATTCAGTCCGGACGGCAAGCGGATAGCGGCGGTCGCCAAACATCATGACCAGTATAGAATTGTTGTCGATGACAACGTTTGGCAGAACACTTTTGATATGGCTTGGCAACCGGTTTTCAGCCCCAGCAGCGGCGAGGTCGCCGTAAAGATTGAAAAAAACGGCAAATACAGCATTGCCGTAAATGATCGGCTGTGGGATCAGGAATGCGATGCGATTTGGGATCCGGTGTTCAGTCCCAAAGGCGATAAAATTCTTCTCAAGACCTTGCAGGGCAACTTGTATACGCGGCGCGTTATATCCATGGAAGATATTTTAGGTTAAAAAGGGGGATTCATGCACAGTCTGTACAATATTGTGAGCGGTCCGTTGGCCTGGCTGGCGTTTGCCATTTTTATCGGCGGCAGCATTTACCGGCTTATCAGCTTGATGGTCTTGGTCCGCAAGAAAGAACCGTTTATTTTTTCATACATGAGCTTGAAATTCAGCTTGCGCTCCATTCTGCGCTGGAGCACACCATTTGCCACTGAAAATATGAGAAAACATCCGGTGCTGACGATTGTCGCCTTTGCCTTTCACGTTTGTCTGATATTAACCCCAGTTTTTTTGTTGGCGCATGTGACGCTGGTTGATGAATCCTGGAACCTCAGCTGGTGGACCCTGCCGGACGGTGCCGCCAAAATCATGTCCTTGATTGTAATTGCCGGGTGTGTGTTTTTTCTGGTGCGTCGGTTGGTAAGTCCGGAGGTTCAGTATGTCACCTCTGCTTCGGACTATATCATCCTGGCAATTGTCGCCGCACCGTTTATCACCGGTGTGATCGCATACTACCAGTGGTTTGGTTACCAGTTTTTCATGATTCTTCATATCCTTTCAGGAGAAATCATGCTGGTAGCCATTCCGTTTACCCGTTTAAGTCACATGTGGTTTGCCCCCCTGACCCGCGCCTATATGGGCTCTGAATTCGGAGGGATCAGACACGCGAGAGACTGGTAAAATGTGCGGTTGGCATTCTTGATAATTTTTCAGAGACCAATGTCACTCAGCATAAGGTTGTCAACCGCTTTTTAGAATATCGAACATCGAATTTGGATAAAAAGGAAATTTGACTATGGCCGAACCTGCGAAAAAAGTTGAAAAGAAGATAATGGACGAAGGTCTAACCATTGGTGCCCGGCATCTTTCCCAAGAGCGGATTGAAAAAGTGATCAACAAAGTTTTAAAGGGTGAATCCGGCGCACGCCTCAAAGCTTATGTTGATACATGTATCCACTGCGGCCTGTGTTCGGAAGCTTGCCACTATTACCTTTCCCATGATAAGGATCCCCGATACTCACCGGTCGGAAAAGTAAAGCAGACGCTATGGGAAATGTTGAAAAAAAAAGGGAAGGTCGATGCCGAATTCATCAAAAAATCTTCAGAAATTGCTTCGACGGAATGCAATGCCTGTAAACGATGTGCCATGTATTGTCCGTTCGGAATAGACATTGCCTATCTGATGCTTACCGTTCGCCGAATCTGTCATCTGCTCGGCGTAACGCCTTTGTACATTCAGGATACGGCCCACAGTCATGCGACCACCATGAACCAAATGTGGGTGAAAGATGATGAGTGGATTGATACCCTGCAATGGCAGGAAGAAGAGGCTCAGGCGGAATTACCCACCCTGCGGATTCCCCTTGAAAAAGAAGGGGCAGACATCATGTATTCGGTTATTGGACCGGAACCCAAATTTCAGGCTCAGCTTCTTTACCAGGCGGCGGTTATTATGGATGTGGCCGGTGTGAACTGGACGATGCCGGCCACCCCCGGATGGGACAACAGCGATATGGCCATGTATACCGGGGATAATGAAATCATGGGACGCGTCAAGCGCGCCCATTTTGAAACGGCGGCCAGGTTAAAGGTCAAAAGGATTGTCATGGGTGAATGCGGCCATGCCTTTCGGTCAGTGTATGATATGGGTAATCGTTGGTTGGGATGGCGTATGCCCCCGATACCGATCGTGCATGCCATCGATTTTTATTATGAATTGATCAAGGACGGCAAAATCAAGATCGCCAAGAAATTCCCGGAACCGGTAACCCTCCACGATCCGTGTAATGTCGTCAGAGGCGGAGGATTGGCCGAAAAGGCCCGCTACGTGGTCCATGCTATCTGCGAAGAGCTCATCGAGATGCACCCCAACCGTGAACACAACTATTGCTGCTGTGCCGGCGGCGGCGTGATCAATTGCGGACCGCCTTACAAAATGACCCGCATGGAAGGCAACCGAATTAAGGCTGAACAATTATTCGCAGCCAAGTCCAAAGGCGCTAAGATACTGATCGCGCCCTGCCATAATTGCCATAGCGGCCTTGAAGATATCAACCACCATTATGAACTCGGCCTGGAAATTAAATTTATCAGCGATATTCTATATGAATGCATGCAAAAGCCCTAGAATACATTTCTAAAGGATCAAAGGAGAGACTCGGGATGAAAAAAATTGCCCTCCTCATTTTCGCAACCGTGTTAGGTTCCATATTATTGATCGTATCTGTCCATTCGCAGGAAGATATGGTGGTTATCAACGACGATGTTTTTGACAGCCCTCAGCGTCCGCCGGCTGTTTTTAAACATGATGAGCATAACGAAACCGCCGGAATAGAGGAATGCAATCAATGCCACCACCTCTATGAAGATGGAGAGCTGGTCGAAGATGAATCTTCCGAGGACCAGAGCTGCTCAGACTGCCATGCTGAAAATGACTCTGGTGAAGCACCGGGTTTGACGAAGGCATTTCATAGGAACTGCAAAGGATGTCACCTCGAAAATAAGAAGGGTCCGATTATGTGCGGCCAATGCCATGTAAGATAAAAAGGATTCTTGATTTGATTTCCATTTTTTATCAAATAGGCTTTCAGAATCTGGAAGACTATAGTTGAAAGAGAGGAACGCCATGCCCAAAAAAATTCTAATCATTGATGATGATCCGACGATCGTTAAATATCTTATGGCTGTCTTTAGCGACAACGGCTATGCGACCTGCAGTGCCTCCAGCAGCATGGAAGGATTGGAAGTTGTCAAGGCGGAAAAACCGGATCTGATCTGCCTTGATTTGCAGATGCCGGGTGAGTGGGGCCCCCGGTTCTACCGCAAGCTAAGAAAGAACAAAGAATTAAAGGATATTCCGATTATCGTCGTCAGCGGGATTGACGGGAACCATGCCGTTAAGGATGCGGTGGCGTTTGTGAAGAAGCCATTTGATCCGGAAAAATTGATCGGAATCGTAAAAAATACGATCGGTTAAAATTATGGATCAAAAATTATTATTGGTCGATGACGAAGCGGGCATCCGCAAAGTCCTTAGCATATCATTATCCGACATCGGTTATACGGTGTTTACCGCCGAAAATGGTGAAGAAGCACTTAAAATCTTTCGAAAAGAAACCCCGCCCATCGTTCTTAGCGATATTAAAATGCCGGGCATGGACGGCATTGAACTTCTGCGAACAATAAAGCACGAAAATCCCGATACCGAAGTCATAATGATTACCGGACACGGGGATATGGACCTGGCCATCAAAAGCCTCAAATACCGGGCCATTGATTTTGTCACCAAACCGATCAACGATGATGTATTAGAAATTGCACTCAACCGGGCCAACGAAAAAATTCTCATGCGGCAACAGCTGCGGGAATACACGGAAAACCTTGAGGCCTTGGTACGTGAAAAATCGGCAAAACTGATCGAAGTTGAACGGCAGGTTGCCGTCGGACAGGCGGTTGAGAGTCTGTCTTCAGCCATGCGTGATATTGCCGGAGACCTGGAGGGCGGCTTAACCTATTTCAACGAGATGCCCTGTTATGTTTCTGTTCACAGCCCGAAGTTGAAGATCGTAGCGGCAAATCCATTGTTCAGGAAACGTCTGGGCGATAAGGTCGGCCACAACAGTTGGGAAATTTATGAAAGCACAGCTGGTGGGTCCTTTCAGTGCCCCGCTGAACAGACGTTTAAAACCGGTAAGGGCCTGCGCACCAGAGCGGTTGTGAAAACCACAAACGACGATAAGGCTGCGGTAATTGTTCACACCGCCCCCATTCGTAATCAGGATGGTGATATAGAGCTGGTCGTAGAGATATCCGCCGATATCACCGAAGTCAAGCGACTGAGGCAAGAATTATTACGCACCCAGCAGCGATATCAGCAGCTTTTCGATGAAGTGCCCTGCTATATCTCCGTGCAGGATAGGAAATTCAGATTGACGGCAACCAACCGACGCTTTAAAGAAGACTTTGATGTTCAACTTGGCGCCTTTTGCTATAATGGTTACAAACATCGGGACGAGCCATGTCCCAACTGTCCGGTTGCCAAAACTTTCCAAGACGGGCATTCTCACCAGACGGAGATGGTGGTTACCTCTAAATACGGTGAACAATATAATGTGTTGATCTGGACGGCTCCTCTGAGGAATGCCGCCGGAGAAATTACCCATGTAATGGAGATGTCCACCAACATCACCCAGATTCGGCAACTCCAGGATCATTTATCATCATTGGGCTTAAAAATAAGCTCGATATCCCACGGAATTAAAAGCCTGCTGACGGGCCTGGACGGGGGCGTGTATCTTGTAGATTCAGGTTTCGCAAAAGAGGATCCTGAAAGGGTCAAGGAAGGCTGGCAAGATGTAAAAACCGTCGTCAGCCGGATACGGAAATTGGTTCAGGATATTTTGTTTTTTGCCAAGGAGAGGGAGTTGGACCGCAAACGAATCGACGTTCTCGACTTTGCAATTGAGGTGGCTTCTGCAGTTGAACCCAAGATAAAGCCTGAAGGTGTCCACTTTGTATGCGACTTCGACGAATCCATAGGAGATGTTGAAATTGATTCCAGTGCTGTACGTCTAGCCCTGATCAGTGTTCTCGAAAATGCCTTGGATGCCTGCGTTGAAGATAATGCAATCAAATCCCATAAAATCGTTTTTACTGCTAAGCAGAAAGAAAGTGACGTTATCTTCGAAGTAACGGATGATGGAGTTGGAATGGATCGCGAAACGAAGGAGAGTCTGTTTACGCTTTTTTTCTCATCCAAGGGAAACAAGGGAACCGGCCTTGGCCTTTTTATTGCCAACAAAATTATCGTTCAGCATGGCGGAAAGATAACCGTTGAGTCAACATCCGGTCAGGGATCAAATTTCAGGATTACGCTGCCGAAGACGAGTCCGAATCCATTTGATTCGCTCCAAGATTAGTGTCTGCGTTTATCCATTTAACAGCGCAGCGATGGCTGCTACCCCATGAATCTGCAAGCTTAACTCTTGTCCTAAATAATGTTATACCTGAATCGTGCAAAATCCAGGTTATAATTTCGTATAAACGCCTTTATCCACGCTTTTTATTTTTTTCTGCTTCCGAAGTCTGTAAATTATATTGGCAATTTTCTTTTGGTCAAAGCCCGTCTTCGCCATGATGGTGGCCGTGCTGGCACCTTTTTTCGAGCGACCTATGATGGTCAATACCTGGTCGGTATCGGTTTCCGGTTTCACACTCTTCTTCTTGGCTGCCTTCTTAGCGGTCGTTACTTTTTTAGCCGATGTGGATGGCTTTTTTTTCCTCGGTTTAGCAACGCCTTGAGATTTTGAAACCTCATCAACTTTTTCTGCGATCGCTTCGACTCCCTTGGCGAGTGTTTTAAGGCCGTCGGAAACGATGTTTAGCACACTTTGCAATTCTTTCATTTGTAACCTCCCTCTATTTGATGGATCCCTGATAATCCCATGACTCAACTAAGATTACTCAGTCAAATATCCAGTATGGATATGAACACTTTTCCACGCGATACGGGGTAATACCGTGCGTCATCCAAATTTATTCAATGGGGTATTTGATAGTAATTCAACCTATTCATCTTACCGGCCGTTGTCAACTACTATTCACCGGACAAGATCTAACACCTTCAGTTCCGAGAGGGTTTGCCATAGTATTGCTAGAGCGTCTTACTTATCAAGCTCTCGCAGTATATCATCCAAATTATCAACGTCCTCTATTTTATAGGGTCCATCGTTTTCGGGAACATCTTTTTTTATATATGCGGATTTTTTCGTTACGCTGCTTGCAGGTGAGTCTAATGGGAGTTGCCTGGATGACAGATAATCTCTGGTCAAGGGGGTATGGTCAGGGTTTGTTAAATCATCTGCAGGTTGTCGGTTGGGGTGGTCTGATCGGATATACCAGTCAGTGTAGTTTTCGAGCCACTCTTTATATCGCTGAAACGACCACATATGATCAAGTGCACCGGTTTGAAGTACATCATTCAGTTTAAAAAGTTTACCGCTTCGCACAATTGATTTGACCGTCATATTTGCAAACAATATTTCACATTCCGGAACCCTGATGTTTAAGTCGGGTCTAAAAATGAGGCGCTGGCATACGACCGCCAGAAGGCAATCGGCAAGTTGCGCACAAATTCCATTTTGCACTTCTGCCGGAAAGTTTGAGACGACTCTTTGCAGGGCCTCTACAACGGACCCGGAGTGAACGGTCGATAGAACCATATGCCCGGTCTCGGCAGCATTCAGCGTTTGCTTCATAATGTCAGGTTCTCGCATCTCGCCGATCATCAACACGTCGGGATCTTCACGCAAGGCATCCATCAAGCCTTGGGAAAAGGAAGGCGTATCCCTTCCGACTTCACGTTGGCGAATAAATGACTTCAACGCTTTGAAATGATATTCTATCGGATTTTCAATGGTAATAATATGCTTGGCCTGTGAATGATTGATTTCTTGAATCAATGCGGCCAGAGTAGAAGATTTACCACTTCCAGTGGCGCCACCGATTAAAACCAGTCCATGGGATTGATGTGCAATACCCATTAAATCAGGATGCAGATTTAATTTCTCTAGAGTAGGTTGAAATGATGATAAAAGACGAATCGCCAGTCCTACCCCGCTATTCGTTTTCATGACATTAATTCTGCATCTGACCCCTTGAATGGTGGCAGACAGGTCAAACGAACACTGCTCTATAAAATAGGACCAGTTCTTATCACCAATTAGACTGCGGCCGGCAAGAAGTAAAGCATCGCTATCAAGCGGTTTTCCATGAGTTTCCAATTCCCCTCTGATACGAAAAACTGCCGGCAATCCAGCTTCCATATGAAGATCGCTGGCATCCATTGACCTGGCTTTTCTAATCAGTGTTTCGAGCATTTAGCATGGATCCCGATTTTCTCTCAAACTTTAGTATAAGCATTTCCACCTAAAATACAATCCAAATATTTTTCTAGTAGTTCATTCACCCCTAAGTCCACCCATTGGCAGATATCGGTTGAAAGGAGTAAATTGAACGTCATAACTTTGACGATGACACGCCGACCGGGTAGACATTTTATTGTTAATTTCTGGTTTATTGAGGATTTTTGTATAAAATTTATCTTTTAAACTGATATTTGCAAAAATTGGAGTGAAAATTGCTTACAATGCTTTGCTGTAAAACCAAAGTTACCAATTAAGAGAGTATTAAATTTTTTTATAGAGTCAACTGCTATGCTATTTTTATTTTGGGTGCCGACGCTCCTGACCATCATTCTGACGATCGGTTTTGGGTATATCTATCGGGAAAATCTTAAGTACCGTCGATGCCATATGGAAACGCAAGAAACACTGCAACCCATGGGGCACCGGTTGGGTCAATTCAGCACGCATCAACAAAATGAGGCAGCTAAGCGTGAAGAAACCGAAGAAAAGCTTCGTGGTTACCTGAACTTTTTGGACACCTTAATCAACACCATCCCCAATCCGATTTACTTTAAGGATGGCTACGGGATTTATCGAGGCTGCAACAAGGCCTTTGCCAAGCGTATTTTGGGTATTTCCCGCGCCGAGATCATTGGGAGCAGGTCTCAGGACTTGACCGATCAGATTCCCCCGGAACTGGCGGCCCTTTGTCAGTTAAATGAACGCAAAATGATCCTGAAAGGCGGCGTGCAAAGTTTTGAGGCTGAAGTCCCATGTAGTGGTGGCGTTCAGCGTGAATTCTTGTTCAGTATCGCTGCAGTCAAAAATGACGACGATCACGGCATTGGCAGTGTCGGTGTCATGTTGGATTTAACCGAGAAAAATCGCGCTGCCCGGGATCGACTTCAAAAAGAAAAATTGCAGGGTGTTTTAGAAACCGCCGGTGCTGTCTGTCATGAAATGAACCAGCCGCTACAAACGATCTTGGGCCACACCGAACTCTCTCTGGCAAATATTTCCCCGGACAATCCGGCGTATCTGTCCTTAACCAAAATCAGCAAGCAAATCGATCGCATGGCAGAGATTACCCGCAAACTTCAAAGCATCACCCACTACGAAACCATGGATTACGACAGGAAAACCAAAATCATCGATATTCACAAGGCCTCATCGATGTGATTTTACCGCTGTTGCAACTCCGTTCATGAGCCACCACTGCCGTTCAGAGATTATTGGTTGAGGTTCTGGGGCGCCGAATCCAAAAGCCTCCATCTGCTCCAAATGACGTAAAAATTCCAACATCGACAATCCTTTTGACACCACCATCAATTTTTCGTATTAATTCGATAGATCCGGCCATAAATGCCAATCATGCAATGAAGGGAGAAAAGATCTATGGAAGATGGCGTAATCCGCGAAGAAAAAACATCTATCAGCAACTCAACCTCTATTATTGGAAACATAAAGGCGAAAGAACATTTGATCATAAACGGCACCATCAAGGGTAACGTCGAGATAACGAATTATAACTTCTTTTTAGGCCCCAGCGGCAGAATAGAGGGCGAAGTCCAGGCACAGAACGTGAGAATCAGGGGCTATATGAAAGGAGAAATTAAGGCCAAAGGGAAAGTTGAGATAACCAAGGAGGCCAATTTTTCAGGAAGCATTGAAAGCAAAAGTATTTCTGTAGATAGCGGTGCATATTTCAACGCATCTGTAAATTTGAACCAAAATTCTGCCGGAAAGTAGATGTTGAGTAAAACGTCACTTGGATAGCCAATATTGTGAGAAGTATCTGTCGGTTTTAACTTTTGAACCCCTGGCCCAGACCTGACATGGCAAGCTGTGGTGATGGAATGATAATTCCATAGAATGTGAAAAAATTCTCATAGCCCCATCTTGTCGCGCCAGGGCGGGCTTGAACCCCGAACCTGGCACCCTCCCTTTGCCGGCGAAGTAATGGAGGTGGAAACTTACGGCTGGCTGGATGCCTCTCTCACGTGGCAATAAGCTCTCTCTCGTATGAAACTAGCATTGAAATTGTTCTTGCCCCAAACGCG
>JARFPZ010000283.1 GCA_029288035.1 Desulfosarcina sp. | reverse complement strand
ACTCAATACTCAAAATGCATTTTTAGTTATATTAATACCTGCCCACAGAACCTAAAGTCAAGGTGATTCATTTCAGATCTTACTATCCACTGCTGAAAAAATGTAAGAATTGCGATTTTTGATAAAAAATATTTGACACTTTGTGGAATTCGAGGTTTACTTCCAGTGACAGGTCATCAAAATTATCCTGAAATCGCAAAAAATATAGCAAAACATCTAATTTTTATGGTCTCAACTTTTGCCGTGTTCGGGGGTCGGTGTAAGAAATTACACATAGGGGGGGGGGAATGAAGTTTGCTGCAATGCTCATTTGCGTATTTTTTATTAATACTCCAGGACAAACAGCCCAGGCCACCAATTCCGATGACATTTTCTATAATAACGGTTTCATTAACACACCGCCCGAGCCAGCTTTACTACCCCTTGATCACAGTGGTACGAAACAATTTCAATTTTTTGACGACAAGTGGCCCGTTCTCGCAAGTACCAATCACCGCCCCAGGTCCATCAGGGCTGAAATCTCTGATATCGACAGCAGAAATGGTGGATTGGCGGCCGGTCCGAACCCAATTCTTACCTATTTTGACAAACTAGTCTCCTGGATAAAAGACATCTATCGTTCCCGGGTTGAAAAAGACAATTATGGCGCTACCCGCCTGCTCCTATTGAGTTTTGGATTGGTCGGCCTGGTAGGGATCAGGAGGAAATTCAAGAAAGGCCGGGCTGCTCAAAATCCGGGAGAAAAAAAAGGTTGGATCAAAAAAAAGAGCCTTAGTTGAGCGGGGCTATGACGCAACCACTGCCGGCCGGTGCTTCCATACCGGGGTCTCTTTTTCAAACGCATAGGCAGGCTGTAGCACTCCCAAATCATCATTGTGCCGACCCACAATCTGGATGCCGACGGGCGGGCCTTGCCGTGTAAAGCCGCAAGGTACGGATGTGTCCGACAGACCGGTGACCGTGATAAAATAACAGCTTCTCATCCAACTGCTCCAGGCCAGTTTTGCGTTTTTAAAATCGCGATCAAGGGACGTGAGAACAAACTGCCCGGTTCCGCGATAGAGATCGTCGAGCGCGGATCCGGCCCGGCGATGACACTTAGTATCAAGGCGACATCCTAAACGGTACGAGCCATCGGCCCCTGCACTGAGATCGGATACCATCCCGCAAGCGTGAGCCATGCGGGGATCCTACCCGGAGACGTCCGGAATCCCACCACGTTGCAGAAACTTGCCGGATTACAAACGGCAGCATAAAACTCCCAAAGAGCTTGCAGGGTCAATACACAACCATAAACGATTGCACAATCAACCTTCTCCGTTGCCAGCTTATGTCTCCCCCCCCTTCTCGATTGATTGCATAGAAGAAAATAGTTGTGTCAAGTGTTAACCGTTTTTCTTTCATGATCGAACAATAATGTAGTACGTACTACATTTTATGTCGAAAGAGAAGTATAGCAAAACAAGACGAACTTAAGAATAAACACCGGCAAAATACCGCTTGTCTATTCCCCTGCAGTGTGTTACGAAAAATCAAAAATTACATGCAGTTAAAGCCCCATTCAATTCGCAAACAACATTTTGAACGAATCGAAACTGCTATAAATGCTTTGGCCAGGTAAATCATATGATGTTAGAAGATCCTACAAACACAGCCGCACCGAGTCAATCAAAGGCCCGGTTTGAATCCACAGCTCAAGCGTATCTCGAACTTCTGTCGTTGCGGGGAATAGAATATTTTTTCGCCAATGCAGGAACCGATTTTGCCAGTATCGTCGATGCGTTCGCCTTTCGTCAACATCGCGGAGACAATTTTCCGCGGCCGATCACAGTGCCGCATGAAACACCGCTGATCAGCATGGCACACGGATACTACATGCTGACCGGAAAGCCCCAGGCCGCCATGGTCCATGTCGGGGTCGGCACGGCCAACGGGCTGGGGGCCTTGATGGCCGCTCAGAAGGCCAGAGTTCCCATCCTTTTCAGTGCAGGACGGACACCACTTACCGAGAGCGGCAGTCCGGCTTCCAGAAACGCTTACATCCACTGGGGCCAGGAGGCCTTCGACCAGGCCGGGATGTTGCGGGAATACGTCAAATGGGACTATGAGCTAAGGATGCCTTCGCAATTGGAGGCAGTCGTTGACCGGGCTTTGGTCATGTCCATGGCCGAGCCGCGGGGGCCCGTCTATCTGACCTTTCCGCGGGAGATCCTGGCAGCCCAATATGAAGGGGTTGAATTTCAAAAACAGCATCGATTTGATTTACCGACATTTTACCCGGATCCACAAAAGCTCCGTGAGGCGGTCAATCTCCTGATCGGCGCCGAATCCCCTCTTATCATAACCTCATCCGTCGGACGATCGCCGGCAGCAGTTCAGGCGTTGGTGGACCTTGCCGATGTCGCCGGTGTCGGTGTGGTTTGCTTTAATCCGGAATATATGAATTTTCCCCTCGACCATTCGTGTCATCTGGGTTTTTCTCCCGACGAGCTTATCGCCGATGCCGACGTAATCCTGGTGGTGGATTGTGACGTCCCCTGGTATCCGAATAAAATAGTGCCACGGGAAACGACGAAAATCATTCTGGCAGGCATTGATCCCTATTATAGCGGCTATCCGATTCGCGGATTCCCGTCGGATCTCACATTGCAGGGGGAACCCGCTCTGGTCTTGCTCGAAATAACCCGGATTCTCAGGGATCATCCGGACCTAAAGGCAGGCACAATAACATCAAGAAAAAATAACTTTCAAGAAATACACAATCACATGCTAAAGCGTTTTGAGAAAAAAGCATCGACCGCCGCTCAAGATTCGCCTATTGATACGGCCTGGGTCTCACACAGCGTGAACCGGATCCTTGGTGAAAACACGGTGGTGGTCAACGAGTACGATAATGCAATGAAACAACAGATCAATCTTCTTCCCGGAAACTATTTTTGTACACCCCCCGCCGGTTTTCTGGGCTGGGCTGTCGGTGCTGCACTGGGAGCAAAATTGGCCGATCGCGAAAAAACAGTCATTGCCACAGTAGGAGACGGCAGCTATATGTTTTCGGTCCCCAGCGCTTGCCATTTTGTTTCGGCTGCCTATCAGCTGCCGATTCTAATCATTGTTTACAACAATCAAAGCTGGCATGCGGTCAAGCGGGCAACCCTTGGTGTGCACCCAGATGGTTGGGCAGCCCGAACGAACCGCTTCCCGCTAAGCGATTTGGAACCAACAGCGCGATATGAAAAAATCTGCGAAGCCTTTGGCGGATATGGTGAGCGGGTGGAACACCCCGGGCAAATCCAGCCGGCGTTGAATCGCGCTTTGAATGCTGTACAAAATGAAAAACGCCAGGCGCTTCTGAATATCATTTGCAAGCACCCATGATACAGATAAGGAGTAACTCGATGCTATCCGGATATGCAGGTAAGATTGGTTGGGTTAATCTCAACCGGAGGACAACCCGCGTTGAGGCGTTGGATGAAAGCACTGCCGGGGACTATCTGGGGGGCAAAGCCTTGGGCGCCTATCTCCTCTATTCTCATTTGAAACCAAACATCGATCCCTATGATCCTGCCAATATGCTGATTTTTATCACCGGCCCTCTCACCGGAACCCTTTTCCCGGCCGCATCCAGATCGGCGGTGATTACCAGGTCTCCCATGACCGGCACCATCCTTGATTCCTACGCCGGCGGTTTCTTCGGCCCCCACTTGAAGCGCGCGGGTTTTGATATCCTGATTATCGTGGGAAAAGCAAAGAATCCTGCTTACGTGCTGGTTGAAGAAGGAAAGATAAAAATAGAGGAAGCCAACCATCTCTGGGGACTTTCCACGTCGGACACCGAAACCCGCTTGCAGGAACAACATAAAAAAGAAAATAGCGAACGGATCAGCATTGCAGCCATCGGGCCGGCCGGCGAAAAACTTGTTCGATTTTCCAACATCGTCAATAAGGGGAGATGTTACGGCAGGGGTGGGGCCGGCGCCGTAATGGGCTCTAAAAATCTAAAAGCAGTGGTTCTAAGAGGCAATCAGACGATCAGGAGTCGAGACGAAGCCGGGTTTAAAGCAGTTGTGGACCGCTGCCATAAAAAAATCGCAGCGCATCCCCTGGTCGGCAAGGAGGGTGTTTTTCCGAAAGTCGGCACCATGATGACGTTGGATCTAACCCAGGAGACCGGAACCTTGCCAACGCGAAATTGGCAGGAAAATACATCCGAACATGCCAGCGATATAAACGCAGATGCTTTTGTCAAGCATATCATTCAACCCCAGACCTGTTATGCCTGCCCCATCGGCTGCAGCCGCAAAACAACGGCAATCACAAACGATAGGGAGTACGTTGCTGCGGGACCTGAATATGAAACCATGTATTCCTTTGGATCCAATTGCGATATTAAAGAACCTGAGGTGATCATTGCCGCCGATAAGATTTGCACGGACTACGGTTTGGATACCATTTCCTGCGGGGTTGTGATTGGATTCGCAATGGAATGTTTCGAAAAAGGGTTGATCACCAGTAATAATACCGGCGGGATTGACCTGACATTCGGAAGTGGGGATGCCCTCATAGGGTGCCTGGATCTGATCGGTCGGCGAGAGGGCATCGGTCAAATTTTGGCTGAAGGCGTCAAACGAGCCTCAGGCCAGATCGAGGGTTCTTCCGGCTTTGCCATGCACGTAAAAGGACTTGAACTTCCCGGTTATGATCCCAGGGGAATGAAAGGCCAGGCCCTGACCTATGCCGTCGCAGACCGGGGCGGCTGTCATCTGAGGTCTAGTACGCTGAAGACCGAAATAATCGGAATACCCCGGCTGTACGACCGTTATGCCTATGACGAAAAAGCTGGGATGGTCAGAGAACTGCAATTAAACAACGCCACCTATAATTGCTTGATCGCCTGTCTATTCGGCACCTTTGCACTCTCATTGGAAGATTATGCCGAAGCCCTGTCAACCCTAATGGACGCGCCGATAACGGTAGAAGAACTCCGGAGCATGGGGGAGAGGGCCCTGAATCTCGCCCGCCTTTTCAATTCCAGGGAAGGATTTTCCCGCCGGGATGATACCCTGCCCGCTCGGCTTTTCAGCCAGGCCGCCACCAGAGGACCCAGCAAGGGTGAGGTTGTCGATCGAGATGCCTTTGAGAAGATGCTCGTCGAATATTATCAATGCATGGGCTGGGATAAACGAACGGGGCAACCCACGGAGGAGAAGTTAAAGGAGTTGGGGCTTTGGTAACATGACCGACATTCTGATATTTATGACTGCCCTATCGCTGGTTATCCACTTCCTTATTTGTTTAACTTTTTTCATTTCATGTGTCCGGGCGAAAGAAAGACGGGCGGCTGCATTCGGCGGGCTGCAACATTTGTATGCGGGTATGCCCATGGAGTCATGCCGGCACCCTTCCCCATCAATTGATAAAGATACTGGTCTCGCGAAACTGGATGGCCAGGCGCCTGTTCACCGCCATGGATGATATCTTTTACGGCAAGAAGCCCAAACCCAAGGCGCCGCCGGCATGGGCAAAATTTAACTAGTGCCCGGGTTGAGCGGTTCAATGTTCAGCGCAGCCTATAGCCTGATGAGTATACCCGCCGAAGAAGGGCGACCCGTCAAATCGAAAAATAAACTAATTAAGGAGATATCAGAATACCATACTCAGTATCTGAATTTTAACGAAAAGGTGAGGAGGCCGGCGTGCAATTCCGCAAACGGGAAATACTAACTGCCGTTTCCATATTGGTCGCGGCCTTGGCAATCATATTCTATGTGATTCCCAATTTCATCGATATGGAAGAAGAATTTGAATTGGCGAGTTTGTCGCCGGCCTTTTTCCCCAATCTGGCGGCTTGGATCATTGCTGCGCTGGCCGGTTTGCTGACTATTTCCGCTTTATGGCAACCAAAAAAAACGGCCACTGACAACAGCGACGAGACGTGGTTGAGTCGCGGGGAAGAACTCAACGCACATAAAGCGGCGCTGGTAATCGTTGGATATGTCTTGGCCATGAAGTACATTGGATTTTTGATCGCAACCGTGCTGGTGTTGGCGGTCTTGTTAGTGCTGCAAGACATAAAAAAGCCACTCCATGTGGGTTTAATTTCGATATTGGTGACCGCGGGTGTTTTTTTATTTTTTTACTTCATCATGCAGGTACATCTTCCTAAGGGCCTTATTTTTGAATAGGTTTGGGTTGACATGTTAGACAATCTCATCAGTGGACTTGGCATCATTTTTCATTGGGAGCATATCCTGGCCATTGTGGTCGGATCTTCCCTTGGGCTGGTGGTCGGCGCGATCCCGGGGCTGACGGCCACCATGGCGGTGGCCTTAATTTTACCAATGACATTTGATATGGACTTCGTGACCTCTATCATGCTGTTGGTGGGTGCCTATAAAGGCGGCATATTCGGGGGGTCGATAACAGCCATCCTGTTAAATACCCCAGGCACCCCGGCCTCGGCTGCCACCGTCCTGGATGGATATACCTTGACGAAGCAGGGCAAGGGCGTCAAGGCCCTCAAAATGGCAAAATATTCGTCAACGTTGGCGGATTTTTGTTCGGATCTAGTGCTGATCGCTGTTGCTGCGCCCTTGGCGGCTGTAGCCCTCAAATTTGGTCCCCCCGAGATCGCCATGCTAATTGCCTTTTCGTTAACCATCGTAGCCGGTGTGGCCGGCAAATCAATCATCAAAGGACTTATTGCCGGTACCCTGGGATTGTTGCTGGCCACGGTCGGACTTGACCCGATTATGACCACCCGGCGCTTGTCGTTTAATATCGTGGAGCTTGACAGCGGCATATCTCTCATTCCACTGCTGATCGGTCTTTTTGCGCTTTCCGAGGTGTTGTTTCAATTGGGCAAAAAATCTGAAACCCACGAGGATCAGTTCGTCATCAAACATTCCACCCTCCCCGCCGACAATCGCGTTTCCTGGATCGAATTCAAGCGATCGCTGCGCACGATCATTCGCGGTACCGCCATCGGAACCGGTATCGGGATCATCCCCGGCATCGGGACCGGCATTGCTTCTTTTATGAGCTATGCCCAGGCCAAACGGGCTTCGAAAACGCCAGAAAAATTCGGCCAAGGATCGTTGGAAGGGATTGCGGCCTCAGAATCCGGCAACAGCGCCGTGGTCGGAGCGACATTCATTCCATTGTTGACGATGGGTATTCCCGGAGATATCATTACGGCCGTTATTATGGGAGCCTTTATGATTCAGGGCTTTATTCCGGGTCCGTTACTCTTCCAGGATCACGCCCAAATCATTTATGCCATTTTCATAGGTTTTATCATCTGCGACATTGTTTATTTTGTTATCGGGACCATCGCCATGAAGTATGCGGCCTATTTAAGCAAAGTACCCCGTGGTGTTCTGTTTCCGATTGTGCTTGTGTTTTGCGTCGTTGGCTCCTATGCTATTCAGCATTCCTTGTTTGATATCGGCATCATGGTTTTTTTCGGCATCGTCGGTTTTTTTATGATCAAATTCGGGTTTGCGACGGCGCCCCTTTTAATCGCCTTTATTTTGAGCCCCATCGGAGAGGCCGCCTTAAGGCAATCGCTGCTGATGTCCGGAGGTTCGCTCATCATTTTTGTCACCCGGCCGATCGCTCTGGGGTTTTTGATTTTAACGCTCATTTCCATTTTCGGGATCATGCGCAGTCACCATAAACGGCAGGGTGTAAATTAACCAGCTGAAACTGAAAGGAGGATGAAAGTGACATTCAGAAAAAAAGGAATCTTGGTTTTGCTCTCAGCCTTAATGTTGACTATATGCAGTCTAGTTACAGGCATAAATGCCCTGGCGGAAGACTACCCCACTCAATCCGTTACCATGTATATCCCATTTGCGGCAGGGGGTTCGATGGACTCCAGTTCCCGTGTGCTGGCAGCCGGGGCCGAAAAAGTACTGGGACAGCCTTTTGTGATGATTAACAAAACCGGTGGTGGCGGAACCGTCGCACTGGGTGTTCTGGCCGGCGAAAAGCCGGATGGTTACATACTGTCCGCCGGAACATCAACCGGTATTTTTCGGATACCCGTTCAACGCAAGGTTCCCTATAAACCGCTGGCAGACTTTACCCACATTTTTGCCTACGCAGCCGTTTCCTCCGGTGTTGTCGTCAAACCCGATGCACCCTGGAAGACGTGGCAGGAATTCGTTGACTACGCCAGGCAGAATCCGGCTAAGGTGAAATACTCCACCGCCGGCGCCGGCTCACCCATGCACGTAGCCATGGAGGTTGCCGGGGCAAAAGAAGGAATTAAATGGATTCATGTTCCTTATAAAGGCTCCATGCCTTCTTTAACGGCAGTAATGGGCGGTCATGTGGAGGCCTGTTCATCGGGTCCCAAGTTTGTGAGCATGGTGCAACAGGGCCAATTGCGGGTCCTGGCCGTGCATACCAAAGAGCGCATGGTTGAATTTCCGGATATTCCGACATTTATGGAGCTGGGTTACAATTACCTCAATGATACTTTTTTCTCGGTTCACGGACCGGCCGGCATGGACCCGGCTGTGGTGAAAAAGCTGGAAGACGCCTTTGCCAAATCGGTGGACACCGCTGAATTCAAGGACATGGCAAAGAAATTTGCGCTTCAGCCGCTGCAGATAGGCAGTGCCGAATACACCAAGATCCTGGAAGACGGCTGGCCCAAGCAGGTCAAAATCTTTGTCGACCTGGGTCGTGTGAAAGAGGCCGCTACTCAGCCACGGTAGATTTCCTTGGATTTGGTTTCGGGTGTCAGGTTTCAGCATGGCCTCTGGCCAAAAAACGGCCAGTCTGATCGAGAAAGAAACTTGACAATGTGGTAAAAAGCCAAAATTTCTTTAAAGCGTCTTTCCGGCGAAGGCCGGAATCCAGTAATTCAAGCTTATTCTGGATGCCGGATCAAGTCCGGCGTGACGAATTCGGAATTTTTTGCGAAACCAACAAAGGCTTCCAATGAAGTTTCATACGAGGAAAGGCGGGCACAATAGCATATCTCCGTGTGAAAATACATGGAATGACGATTGAAGATTGACGAATTGTGGATGTCGCTCTCCGAGGCGTAGGCGCTACAACCTCTACGAGCCGGAGGCTTCGCTCAGTCTTTTTTATAAGGACAGAATACATTCATTCGACGTACGATGTTCGACGTTCATCAGTTTCTTTCTCGAATAAACCGGCCGCTTGTTCAGGCCAGAGGCTGGGCTGAACACTGACACCGGACACCTTATGCCTAAAAAGATAACCATTAGGGAAAAGTTAAGACCCATGAAAAGAGTACTTACAACATCTTAATTCCCGTACCCTGCATAATGAGACGACATAGGAGATACCTTAGGTGAACGAACAACGATTACAAACGGATATATTGATCATCGGCGGTGGCGCCGCCGGCTTGAATGCGGCCATTACCGCCCGCCAGGCCGGTCTGGGCGTGATCGTCATGGATAAGGCCGTGATCGAACGCAGCGGACATTTTGCCGGCGGAATCGATCATTTTGCCGCCTATCTGGAAACCGGACCGGACTGGGACACGAGTGATGCTTATCTGGATTTCACCGCCCGCAGCTCCCGGGGTGCGACCGACCTTTCCGTGGTCGAGCGGGTTTACTGCAGTGAGCTGAAGGCAGCCATTCAACGTTTCGACGATGTCGGCTGCACCTTGCGCCGCAAGGATGGAACTTTTTTTCGTACCCAATCCTATGGCCAGCCCGGTCCATGGTGGATTAATTTCAACGGCAAGCGACTAAAGCCGCTGTTGGCCGCAGCGGTCCGGGACGCCGGTTGTAAAATATTGGATCGGGTCGTCACGGCGGACCTGCTGGTCAATGACGGTCAGGTCTGCGGTGCTGCCGGATTTCACATTCGTACGGGAATATTTTATGTGGTCCAGGCCAAGGCGGTACTCATGACCACCGGCGGCACCAACCGGCTGTTTCAAAATCCAACCGGTTTGAGTTTCAATATCTGGATGTGTCCGGCCAATACCGGCGATGGGGAAGCCATGGCATTTCGGACCGGGGCTAGATTGGCCAACGTGGAATATCTTCGAATGACCGTCATCCCAAGGGGCTTCAGCGCGGCCGGATTGAATGCTCTGGTCGGCATGGGCGGAAAGCTCATCAACGGCAAGGGTGAAGAATTCATGGAGCGTTATGATCCCCTTGGCATGAAGGGACCCCGCTACAAACTCGTACAGGGGGTGTTGGGAGAACTGAAAGCCCACCGGGGCCCGGTCTATGTGGATTGCCGTCATCTGGATCCGGAGGCCCTGCAGCATCTGCTCACCACCCTGGGGTATGACAAAGACACCCTGCCGGACTTTTTTGCCCAGAAAGGTATCGATCTGGGTCGAGACCTTCTGGAGATTGCGACTTCCGAAGGCATGCAGGGCGGTCCCAACGAGGTCTGCGGCAGCGGCGTAAAGATCGACGGCGACTGTGCCACGAATATTCCCGGGCTATTCGCTGCCGGCAATTCCGCAGACCAGTGCCGCAGTTTGCACATGGCCTTTACCAGTGGTATTCATGCCGGGCGCAGCATGTCTGTATTTGCCGGCAAAAATATGAAGAACGCCATACCGGTTCCGGAATACCAGGTAAAAGACATCCGCAAACGTTTGTTTGAGCCCCTGGAGGCCGAACGGACGGTTTCCTGGCACGAATTTGAAGACGTTTTACAACGGATTTTGTCCGAAGGTATGGGGCCTGCGCGTTCGGGCTGGGGCATGAAGATTGCCTGGCAGAAACTCGCTGATTTGGAAAACTGGCAAAACCAGGTCCGGGCTGAGACCTATCACGACCTCTGCCGAACCCAGGAAGTGTATAACATGCTGACGGTTGCCCGCTGCATGATCACAGCCGCCCTTCACCGCAAAGAAAGCCGTTTTGGCCAATGCCATTATCGCCTGGATTTTCCTGAAACGGATGATCATAACTGGCTGGGACAAATTGCTGTCAATCGAGCCGCCAATGGCCGGATTCAGGCCGAGTTGGTGCCCCTAAATCAGCGACCACCAGCAGATCTGGGCGTATGATGATGAACTATAGAAGGAGCCGCAGCCACCTCTGATAGTGGCCGCTGATTTATCTCAATTCATAAGTCGCCGGCATCGATCAAGTTTGCACCATGAAGCATGCCTTCGCGGTAACGGTATAATTTTTTAAATTCTTATCGGCATAGCCGGTGGCTTATGAATTGAGTTATGATTAATAAGGAGAGACCCAAATGCCCCCCGTAATTGCAAAAGACTTATGTACCGGGTGCGGTACCTGTGAAGATTCCTGTCCGCTGGACGTGATTTATATGGATGACGAGGAAGGAAAGTCTTTCATAAAATATCCGGAAGAGTGCTGGCACTGCGGATCCTGTCGCCAGGATTGCCCTGAAGAAGCGATTGAAATCCGATTTCCGTTAAGAATGATGGTGAGTGCCGGGGTCGTCCCTTATTGAGCGCTCCGTCCATTTTTTCTGACAACATTTTGTGAAGAAATGAAGTTTACAGCAAATCACAAATAGCTTTGATTGAAGATTGTCGATTGAATATTGAATATTTAAGGTTCGCCTCCGGCGGGATCAATTATAAAAAAAGATCATAAAAAAGGCAAAGCGGAGCGACATCCACAAATCTTCAATCTTCAATTTTCAATAGTCAATTCCGACTTGTCCGGATTAGGTTTTGCATCTTTTGCTAACAAAAATTAATCATCGAAGATGAACGCAATAGTTCCATAAACCGAGGAGAATGAAGAAATGATAGTTGATGCCTACACCCACATCCTGCCGGCCAAATATCAGGCCGAATTAGAGGCCAAAGTCACCGACCGTGACATGTCGCTGAATTCGGCCCGCTATGCCCAAACAATCCCGACCCTGATGGACCTGGATGCACGGTTTAAAGTGATGGACGCTTTTGACGACTATATCCAGGTGATTTCGATTGCCTCCCCGCCGATCTACTCCATCGCTCCGTCAGAGATTGCCGCCGAACTTTGCCGTATTGCCAATGATGAACTGGCAGCGCTGGTGGAGAAGTACCCGGATCGATTTGCAGCCGGAATTGCCTGCCTGCCGCTGACCGATATCGAAGCCGCCGTGACCGAGGCTGAGCGAGCCGTTAAAGTTTTGAGGCTTCGGGCGGTGGAATTTCACACCGACATTAATGGAAAACCTTTAGACGCACCCGAACTTATGCCCGTTTATGAAAAAATGGTTGAGCTGGACCGCCCCATTTTTATCCATCCCCTGCGGGAGATGACGATTCCGGATTATGAGGGGGAGTCAAGCTCCAAGTATCGGGTCTGGACCAAACTGGGATGGCCCTATGCCACGGCCCTGGCGATGACACGCCTGGTTTATGGCGGTGTCCTGGAGAAATTGCCGACCTTAAAATTAGTTACCCATCACTGCGGAGGATTGATACCGTATCTGGCCGGTCGCATCGACTGGAACGATGATTTCAACGAGATGCGCATGGGGAAACGGGACCTCTACCTGAAAGAGAGTGCACTCACCTATTACCGGCGGTTTTTTTACGACACCGCCGTGAACGGCAACACCGCAGCCCTCGAGTGCGGGCTGTCCTTCGCCGGGCTGGACCAGATGGTGTTTGCCACAGATATGCCATTTTGCAATCAAATGGGATTGCGGCTGATTCGGGACACCATTGAATCTGTTGAACGCCTGCAAATAACCGCTGTGGAGAAGCGCAAAATTTTTCAGGAAAACGCCGTCAATTTAATGCGGCTGCCGCTGGGTAAGTTTTAATCTGGCGTAATCGCTAAGCCATAAAGGCACAAGGAAACTGAGGGTTGAATGGATTCAATTTTTAGTTTCTTATATTAGACAGGATTTACAGGATTAATGTCCCTGGTTAAATACGCTGCGCCCCAGAGAAATAAGAGCAACAAAGATTTCACAGGGCAGGCTGTTCTTCGAAATTTAACGGGTTAAAGATTTTTTTCGCCTGCGGCCAGATACCCTTAGGCCGAAGGCCATTATATCCACATGATCCTGTAAATCCTGTCTGATATTTAATTTTAAAATTAGGAGGTCGCTCAATGCCGATACCAATGGCAGCCAAAGGTATGGCCGATATACCGTTTGCCGGTATCCGAAAGGTTTTCGAAAAGGCCGCTCGCCTGGAAAAAAAGGGACAGCAGGTAATTCATTTTGAGATCGGCCGGCCGGATTTCGATACTCCTGCGCACATAAAGGCCGCCTGTGTAGCCGCCCTCGATGAAGGCATGGTCCATTATACACCCAATCTGGGCATACCCGCTCTGCGGGAGGCGCTGGCGGAATCGATCCAGCAACACAAAGGGATTCGCTACGATCCGGAAGTGGAGATCATGGCCACTGCCGGCGGCCAGGAGGCCATGTATATAAGCCTGCAGGCATTCCTGAATCCGGGAGACGAAGTATTGGTGCCGGACCCCGGCTACACGCAATTTTATTCATGTGTCAAACTGGCCGGCGGTGTACCGGTCGCCCTGCCGCTTCTGACCCATGAAAATTTTGCCCCCGACCTGTCTGCTGCCCGGGAATTGTTGACGGACCGCACACGAGCTTTGATCGTCAATTCACCCCATAATCCCACCGGGGCGGTTTTAACCGTCGAACAATTGGAAGAAATCTGCCGCTTCGCTGCCGAAAAGGATCTGGTTATATTTTCCGACGAAGCCTATGATCGCATGATCTATGAAGATGACAAGTTTTTCAGTCCGGCTGCATGTAAGGACATGAAAAACCAAACCGTTATCTGGGGGTCGCTGTCGAAAACATACTCGATGACGGGCTGGCGGGTCGGGTATATTGCGGCCCCCAAAGATCTGATTGCTGCCGCCATTAAGGTCCAACAAAATGTGATCCTGTCGATCTGCTCGTTCGCCCAGGCGGGTGCGGTCGCCGCTCTCAAAGGCGATCAGGCCTGTGTGACCCGGATGGTTGACGAGTTTGATCGCAGACGGCGGACGATCCTACAGGGTATAGAGAACACTCCTGGACTTACTTGCCCGGCGGCTCCCAAAGGTGCCTTCTATGTCTTTGCCAAGCACGATGTACCCGGAATGAATGCGTCCGAGTTGGCTGATCATCTTCTGGAAAAAGGTGGTGTGGCGGTGGTGCCCGGGACGTCTTTCGGCACCAGGGGAGAAGGTTATTTGCGCATCTCTTACGCTATCTCGTCCGAAAATTGCCGGGAAGGCATGGAAAGGATTGCCTACGCAATGTCCTTGTTGAGTCGATGACAGATACCAAACCGGATTTATAAAAAACAGCCACCAAGGCACAAAGATACAAAGAAAAAATGTTTTCTAAAATCTATCTTTGTGTTTTGGTGTCTTGGTGGCGAAATTGTTTTCTCCTAAATGCAAAAAAGTAATTACTTTTAAAGTAGGCGAAGCCGACCGAGGAGCCCGCCATGAAGCCGAAAGTACTCAGTATCCTGCCACGCGAACGTTTCGAGAACGCGGAAGTGTCGTTTCCTGCCGAGCTGGAATTCAGTTTTAAACATGTTACGGCGGAAAGTGATATTATTGAAGCTTGCCGGGGAATCGACTTTTTATTTGTACCGGCAGCATTTCCCCCGATCACGGCCGCTGTCCTGGATAACATCCCCTCGATTCGGATGATCCAGAGCGCCGGCACCGGCTATGACAAGGTAGATACAGCCAGTGCCGCAAGGTGCAACATCCCGGTGGCCAATTCTCCGGGCGCAAATATCACCACCGTGGCCGAGTTCACGATCGCCATGATGATTACCCTCCAGCGACGGATGGCAATAGCCGATCGGGAAATCAAAGCCGGCAATTATAGTCCGATCAGGGAGAAACTTTTCACCGGCGGCTTGAAAGAAATTTCTGATTTACACCTGGGGCTGGTAGGATTCGGGGCCATCGGCAGAAAGGTCGCCCAGGTCGCCGGGTTTCTGGGTGCCCGGGTAAGCTATTTTGATGTTATCCGACCGGATCCCGCCATTGAAGAGCAGCTTCAAGTAATCTATAAAGAATTTGACGATCTTCTCCGAACCAGTGATGCGGTCAGTATTCATACGCCTTTAACGAAACAAACCTACCATCTGATAGGCCGGAAAGAACTGCGCCTGATGGCGCCGGGCTCTATTTTAATCAACACGGCCCGTGGAGAAATCGTCGCGCCTGACGCATTAGCGGAAGCACTGGAGGGCCAACACCTGATGGGAGCAGCCATCGATACCCTTTATCCCGAACCACCACCGCCGGATCACCCGCTGCTCAACCTCTCTAAAGCTGCACGGGACAAACTTTTAATCTCACCCCATATCGCCGGAACCACCAAAAGCGCCTTCCAGCGCATGCTGAGCCAAGCCGTTTCAAATATCGCAGCCGTTGCCGACGGGCATCCACCCAAATATGTAGTTAACGGGGTAGTAGCGGCGCGCAAGCACAACCCGTGAAATTTTACAGGAAGTCTGCTTTTGAGGATTATTCGAATTAGGAGAAGCGATAATATACTCTATGCAACAAGAATTATTAAAAAATGGTGCCAATTTTGTCTTAGTTTCTAGATTTAAAAAATTATTTGCTGCGGCGTTGAAAAGAGGAATTATTGCTTTTGATGTAACTGAGCCAATAGACAATCCGAAATTTTATAGTCTGAGGCATATTAACGAATCTGGTAATGGGGTTCTCGCCTGGGAAATAGCAAAATTTCTTAAAAAGACTCAGCTAATACCTGACAGACACTTAAGATAAAAGAATAAAGAGTAAACGATAGCGGTAGTGTTTGATTATTATGAACACCTTTACGTTACTAAAAACCAAATTTAAGCATTTAAAAAGCAGAAGATTATCCTCTGAAGACGTCAGAGAAAAAAATCTACAAAAATTCCGGAAGCTCGTTGCCTTTATCAAGGAGCGTTCGCCATGGTACAAAAGAATTATCGCTCAACATCGCATCGATTCATATCGTTGTTTACCGGATGATTTTCCTGTGCTGACCAAACGAGACGTCATCGAAAACTTTGATGAGATTGTGACGGATCGAACGATCACCAAAAAGGCTATTTCGGATTTTATTGAATCTTCAAAAAATCCCTTAGATCTGTTTCGTAATCAATATTACGTGCTGCATGGCTCAGGCACATCCGGAGAAATTGGATTTTTTGTATATTCCAAAAATGATTTCGCCCGTGGTATGGCCCATGGGATAGGCTTGGTAAACTTTAACCTGCAAATAAAAAGAAAGCGAATCGCTTTTTTAGGTGCAACGACAGGCCACTTTGCTGCCGTCAGCATGGTGTCCATTTCAATGCGGCTGGTTCCGAAACTGATCTTTAAGACGAAAACTTTTGAGATCAATCAACCCATTCATCAGATCGTTGAGCAAATCAATTTCTTCCAACCGGATATTATCATTGGCTATGCCACGGTGATTAAAATACTGGCTGAGAAACAAATCGAGGGAGTACTTAACGTCTGCCCATCCGTCGTTGAAAGCTGCGCTGAGCCGCTCAGTCCGACCGATAGAGAATTTATCGAAAACACCTTTGGCTGCAGACTACTAAACGTTTACGGAAGTACGGAATTCCTTCATATGGGGATCTGTAAACCTGAATACGGCGGCATGTACTTACTGGAAAATGATCTGATTTTCGACCTTCACAGCGATCACACATGCGTGACAAACCTTTTTAATTACACCATGCCCCTGATTCGTTACCGAATGGAAGATGTTCTGATCCCTGTCCATGACGATGATAGAATCCTTCCATTCACAAAAATACAAGAGGCTATCGGCCGAAGAGAATATACAATTGTCCTCACGAATAAATATGGCAGTGATGATTTTATTAATCCCCATGCGATCTACCGCTACTTTATAAGAGACCTGCGCCGGTTTCAAATTCAACTGATTGATAAGCAATCGTTTATATTTAGAGCTCTTTTAAATAAAAGCATCAACGAGATTCAAAAAAATAAAGTGCTGTGGGAAATAAAATCAAAAATGCATTCGATTCTTTCTGCAAAGGATATGGAAAACGTTTCCTTTGAGATTGAAGAATCGGAAGATTTGCCGGTGGATCCAAGAACCGGGAAATTTCGATTGGTTTTAAGAGGCAATTCGGAATCGGTGTAGTGAACAAGCGTTGATGCAACCAGTGTGGCATTTTCTGGGCGAGAAGCGCCTTAAAATTTCCTTTTTGGAGCTTGTAAAACGTTCTTCAGATCCCTTGCACGTTCTGCTCATGATTTTTATTCAAGGCCAAACATAGTATCAACTCGCTGCCGTGGTTTATTCTAACCGTTTCACAAGATTTGCAAAACCTGCGCTCTGCTATCTATTTTAACAATTGACACAACTGAAATATCTATGATATGCACTTGATATTATATAAATTCAGCAAGTTATGGCATTGGCAAGGAATCTACCGTGAGGAGTCTGTCGTATTTGAGACTTATTTAAAGCATATCTTAAATTTTTCCGAGTATCAGTCAATCTCAATTAATCCACAACTTGATACCATACGGGGTCTAAGAGTAAAAGCTCAAAATCTTTTGCGCACGCTGTTGAGTTCCAACAATCGGCAGATTTTCTGCCCCTGTCTTTAAGAGCAGTGGATATAGAAAGAAAGGAGGGGAGATGAGAGACGACCTATTTTTCAAGGATACTCCGAGGACAACCCTGGATATGGTTGGCGAATCGATTGAGTTTCCAATTCTTTACTATGATTCTCGCATGATCAACGGGACCTTTACCGCCAAGACCAAAAAGCTTAATAAGCTATTGCCTCATCCCAATTTCAAGCCAATAGAGATCTTGCCGGGAGTCAGTATGCTGAATATTGCAGCTCTTGAATACCGTGACACTTCAATCGAACCATATAACGAGATAGCAATTAGCATCCCTGCCAAATTTCCACCGAAATTCGTTTTTCCAGGAATTTCCGCTATCTCTATGATGCTCAAGAATAGTTTTTCAGTTTATATCCATCATCTCCCGGTTACCACCAAAATGGCTCGCAAGGTTGGCGTCCATTTTTTCAATTATCCTAAATTTCTGGCTGAGATCACTATTCAGGATCAGGATGATAATTTAGAAGTTACCCTTAGTGAGGAAAATGAACTAATTCTGAAAATGAATGCGAAAAAGCTTCCTCTTAACCAATCCGCCAAGACTGAATTTCATACCTATTCCATTAAGGATAATGTGGTGATGCACACGCGCATTGAAGGGTCGGCTCCCCGATATGGATTGAAGATGCTGGGAAACAAGGCCGAACTTGAGTTAGGAAATCATTGGATTAGCCAGGAAATTGCTGAACTTAATCTGAGCAAAACTTCATTAGCTGTACAACATACCGAAGGAATGATGACTAAACTCTATGCCCCAAATCAGCGCTGGAATGTAAATACCAAAGCCATTGTTTCTGATTGAAACGATCTACCGGGAAGGGAAGTGTAACTCGCTGTGTTTTTTTATAGACACAAACTTAAAAGGAGAGTCCTATGAGCAAGAGAGATAAGATTGCTTTTGTTATCTACTTTGTGGGTTCTCTGTCTTTAATCGTTTTTAGTATAGTGTATCTATCCTGTTCGACCATTATGCCGTACCACCAAGAAGCCATAAAAATGAACTGGGAAGAACTTAGTACTGGGCTACAAATTCTGCTACAAGCTCTCATTAAAATGGTAGCAGCAGGTTTTTTTGTGACTGGTTTATCGGCTCTGATCCTCTTACTTATCCCTTTTAGAAGAGGAGCCCAGTGGGCACACTGGGCCATTCCATTATTGGGAACTGTCTGGAATGTTTTTTCTCTTTACGTTACCGGCACAGTCGCAATGAAGACACATGCATCAACGCCATGGCCTGGAGCGGTTCTATGTACATTTTTTATAATAGTAGCCTTCCTTCTTTCGCCAGGCTTTGGGAAAGGCTATCGAACAGAAATTAAGGTTACAGGTGGATAGCGAACTTGATGAAGTTTGGTAAATCCTTTTGAGATTAAAGTGGTCTTCATAAAATACAATAAATAACAGGCCTTTGCCCAACAACAGCTTGGAGAGGGTGTTCATTTTCACTACTCTCAGTTCGTGTTTTTCAAGTTGAACCTTAGTCATTAGCGCAGCAGTCTTTGGTCATGACCCGCTCTCAATTTCTTGAAAACGTCGTAATTATCACCGGTGCATCAGCCGGGATTGGGCGTGAATTGGCTTTATTGTTGGCTGAGCAAGGCGCATGGCTTGCCCTGGCGGGTCGTAATGCCAAGAAGCTGGAAGAAGTCTCATCCCAATGTCGCGAGCGTGGTTGCAAAGCCGTGGTGGTACCCACAGATGTTGCCGAACAATCCCAATGCAAGAACCTGATTAAGCATACAGTTGCGGAGTACAGCCGGATTGATACCCTAATCAACAACGCGGGTATAACGATGTGGGCCAGATTTGACGATATACGAGATCTCGCGATGATTGAGAAGATCATGAAAGTGAACTATTTTGGTAGTGTGTATTGCACGTATTATGCCCTCCCCTACCTGAAGCAGACCCAAGGCCGGATTGTGGGCATCTGCAGCCTGATTGGTAAAACTGGCGTACCGACACGCAGTGGCTATGCAGCGAGCAAACATGCGATGGCTGGATTTTTCGATACACTCCGCATAGAATTGGCTGATTATGGTATCAGCGTGACGATGATCTACCCTGGATTTGTGGCGACCGAAGTCAGACAGCGAGCGTTAGGCCCGGATGGGAAGCCATTGGGAAAAAGCCCGATACGCGTGGAGAAAGTAATGACGGTCGAA
>JARFPZ010000234.1 GCA_029288035.1 Desulfosarcina sp. | reverse complement strand
ATTGACATAGCTTCACGGAGAAAGTCATGCTTGACAAGCCAAAGATTCTCATAATCGACGACGAACCTCGTATGTGTCAAAGTCTAAAGGAATTATTAGCTATCCAAAATTATGAATTGAATACCGCCAATAGTGCCAAGGAAGCTATAGAATTTTTAAACAATAACAGCTTTGATCTGATTCTTCTGGATTTATGTTTGCCTGACATGAACGGTTATAATGTCATGGACCATATAAGTCAGCAAAGTCTTGGGGCTTTGGTCATCGTATTAACCGGGTACGCTTCGGAAGAATCAGCTATTGAAGCCCTGAGAAGGGGAGCCTACGATTATCTCAAAAAGCCCTTTGAACCTGAAAAACTGTTAATCACAGTGAAAAACGCTCTGAATCAAAAAAAGATAAAAAGGGATGAAGAACTTGCGAAACAGGCACTGCGGGAGAGCGAGGAGAGGTACCGTTGCTATATTAATGTTGCAAACGATGGTATCGCTGTTTTGCATAACGGTAAATTATCGTTTGTCAATTCTCGTTTAGCAGAAATGATTGGCTACACGACCGATGAGATAGAAGGGCAGGATTTTTCAAGATTTATTCCCAAAGATATTTTACCTCAGATTGAGGATATCTATAAAAAATGTATTGCGGGCGAAGAGTTGCCATCAGTATACGAGTCTAAAATCCTTCATAGAGATGGAAAATTTATTGATGTTGAATACAACATAAGTCAGGTTCGCATAGGAGATGAACAGTCGACTTTAAATATCATAAGGGATATTAGCTCCCGCAAAAAAATGCAAGCAGAAGTTCTTAAAGCTAAAAAGCTTGCATCCCTTGGCACCCTTGCCGGTGGTATTGCCCATGATTTTAACAATCTTTTGTCGGTAATTGTGGGCAATATTGACCTGGCCAAAGAAAAAATTAAACATGATTTCGGTATTATTAAAAATTTACAAGAGGTCGAGAAAGCATGTATGCGGGCGAAAGATTTGGCGGCTCGGTTGATTACATTTTCCAAAGGCGGAAAGCCGATTAAAAAAGTGACGGCTATTGGGGAGTTGGCAATGAATGCGGTTAGCGCTTCTCTGAGGGGTTCTGGAATTAATTGCGAATTTTGTATCCCGGATGATCTATTTCCAGTAGAAATTGATGCATTACAAATTAAACAGGTCATTCGCCATATTGTCATCAATGCCACAGAGGCCATGAATGGAAAAGGGACAATCAGAGTCTCTTGCAAAAATGCGGCTGTCGGTGAAAATGAACGACTGCCGCTTAGGGTCGGGAAATATGTGCTTCTATCCATAAAAGATCAGGGTATCGGCATAGCCTCGAAAAATCTTGCCAAGATATTCGATCCTTATTTTTCAACTAAAGATATGGGAGCTGTTAAAGGACAAGGGTTAGGACTTGCAACCTGCCATTCCATAATTAAGAACCATGACGGATTCATAACTGCTGAATCTGAATCAGGGGTGGGCGCCACCTTTATTATCTATTTTCCAGCATCTGAAAAACAAATCGAAGAATTGGAACCGATACAGCGGATCAAACCAGAGAAACAGATGGTTGGGACGGGAAGAATTCTTGCAATGGATGACGAAAAGATGATATGGTACCAAGACGGTTGAGCTGTATAGAGGCGCTATGGAGTCCGGCAAAGCCTTTGATGCGGTTATTTTGGGTTTAACTGTAAAAAGTAGAATGGGAGCTAAATTTGCTGCCCAAAAGCTGCTGGAGATAAACCCTCATGTCAAACCAATTGTTTCAAGTGCATATTTCAATGATCCGGTAATGATAGATTTTAAAAAATATGGCTTTGATGCAGCCCTACCCAAGCCTTATGCTAAGAAAGGCATGAAAGACACACTATCTAAGGTTTTAATGGATAAAAGTGCTGATCGTTCCTTGATGGGATTACCTCCTTTCCCCGGTCGAGGCAAATTAACCTGAACCACCCGATCTTTTCAAATCCCAAAATTTAACCAGATTCCGACCGCACGTAATCATTGTATCCGCCTAACCGTTAGTGAATGGTGTAACGGAAGGATGGACAAAATAGTGTAACCCGCTTTTAACCCGCCGCCAGGATTATCAAAGCAACCTTTACAGCTCTAATTGCTTAAACAAATGTTTTAAGATTTTATGAGAAAATTTGAATTGCCTTGGTTAATAGTGTAATGGAGACAGGATAAAACCAGTCGGCATCTGTACTATGTGAGAGATGGATATCATTCATGGGTCGGAGCCAGGGGTAATAGATTGGAGGAACTTGGTTGTCACAAGGGTTAGGTATGGGGATAATGCGCTATGAAGAGGCGGAATACAGAAAAATTTCGGAGGCTTCGGTGAAGAGTATTAAATGGGATAATTTTGCGGCCATGACGGTTTTCAGTTCATACAGGTTCGTTCGTGGCTCTGACTAGGATATTACAGGGACTATAGTTGCCTAACAACTCACTTAGTTAGCGCTTTTCATTCGGCGGCAGATAACCTGGCGGTGTCTTACGTATTAATTTACCGTGCCTGTCATATTGTTCCACTATCAGTGTCCCATTTTCGATGACATTGTTGGTTGTTGTTTGTTCAACTCTTTGATCAGATTTTCTGACTTTGCATTCACACCGGGTTTGTCGAATACGTTATTAGCTGGTGTTATCACCCGCTGTGGAGACACGTTTCTTATTTCATCAATCATGATATCCTCCTTTAGAAATCGTTTAACCCATATTTTATATCGGCATTTATGGATGGAACTTGAGATATACAAAAAGACAATTTTCAGTCTAAAGTATATCTGAAAAGAAAAATTAGAGATCAAAACCAATGGGATTTAAGTGCAATATTTATTGAACTGACCGGAAATATTTGATACCTTCTTAAGCGCATTAATCATTGTAGAATATTTTTCTCCTTTTTGATGTTGAAAAGTCTAAACCATAAATCTGTGCGAGGTTGCGGAGGGTGATCACAATGAATAATGAAGAGTTGGAACCAAATGACCAAAAAAGAATTAATGAACGATCTGATTGTAAGGGCCTAATCAAATGGTCTTATTTTAATCAAAGCAATTATTTTGATGGTGAGCTTTTTAACTTCAGCAAAAAAGGATTTTATTTTGAGACATCTAAAGCTATAAAAAAGGGGGCGACTATTTTAATACAACTGACAAAATATTTTCCTGAAAATCTAAGTTCAAATGATAAAGAGTTATTGCGCAACATTTGTATTGGAGAAGTAAAACATTGCAACGAAATCCTCAAAGATGATTCCACTTGCTATGGTGTTGGCGTAAAGTATATTTTTCAATCCTAATCTATCCATCAATTATTAATCTTTTCCATCCGGTCTAAGTTAATCCTTTTTCATCAATTCAAGAGAGTAATATCAGAGCACAGTTCCGCATTAACAATGTAATCAAAAATAACGGCAGAGCCCATGACAAAGAACTCCGCCG
>JARFPZ010000139.1 GCA_029288035.1 Desulfosarcina sp. | reverse complement strand
TGTTTGTCCTAACAGAATCGGATGGAAATTTTTCCGCGTCGACAGCATTTCTGACAAACGGACTACCGGACTGGATTATTGTATCGTTAACGACCCCAACACGAGATAGTTATATTGAAGGCACTGAGCCGGACGCGCTTTTTGGCGATCCTTCTGGTTCTAGCGGAATTGATTTTGCCGGATGGTCCATAAAATCAATAAAACTTTTAGTTACTGATCTCGTTTTCATTTATGGCTTTGACCCTTCTCAAGGCGCATATACAAATATAGCTGTCCAGGGAGTAGTGACCATTGAGTATGACTCAAATTTTGACGATGTTCCTCCGGGATACTGGGCAGAAGAATACATTAACAAAATTTATGAAAACGGAATCACCTCCGGCTGTTCTCAAAACCCGTTGATGTACTGTCCGGAAGGCACCGTCACCCGCTCCCAGATGGCCGTTTTTCTCGAAAGAGGCATAAATGACAGCGACTATTCCCCACCCGGTGCAACCGGCGTATTTGACGATTGCCCTGTTAGTCATTGGGCCGCTGACTGGGTCGAGCAGTTTTACAATGATGGCATCACCAGCGGATGCAGTGCGAATCCACTGATGTATTGCCCGGATGATCTTGTGACCCGAGCTCAGATGGCCGTTTTTCTTTTAAGGAGTATGTATGGAAACGGTTATACACCTCCCTCTGCTGAGGGTATCTTTGATGACGTACCGGTTACGCACTGGGCTGCAGATTGGATTGAGCAGTTCTACGATGAGGGTATCACCGGCGGATGCAGTACAAATCCACCGTTGTACTGCCCGGATGATATTGTGAATCGTGCCCAGATGGCAGTCTTCATTGTCCGAGCATTTGATCTGTAGTTAGCTTTTTTTTCTAACAGGCAGGGTCAGAAATGGTCCTGTCTCTCTATTATCGCGGTTTTAGATTACATAGAATAGATATTTATTTGCAACTTTTAAGCTCTCGAATTTTTAAGATTGCCAAAAGAAATCTGTAAAAATTTCAGTTGGTTCCAAATTTCATAGAATGGCAGAAATCGTTCGCAGGGGTCCTTTCAAATTTGGAAATGATTTTAGATCTCATCGAAGCGCCAGCAGAAATGCGAAATTTATTAATATGTTCTTATAGCCTCGGCGTAAAAAATAGATATTGACAGCAAAACCTGCTTTTCCTATTCAGAAATCAAATAAGCTAAAATTGATCATTTTAAAAAAAAGGAGGAAAATTATGCCATCGACAAGCCTGGAAACAGTACAAGATGCTTTTACATCAATGTGTCAACAGTTTGAAACATCATTTAACCATGGTGCAGAACATCAGATCAACTTTTTTCAGCTCAACTCCCACGGCACCAGAAGACCATATAAATTGAAGAGATAGAAATGTCAACTCTGCCCGGAGGGCCGGATTCCACAGCCAAATATTAAAATGCAGGAAGGCTTCTGAGAATGTTTCGGGATTATGCAAAAGACGTAATCCGGTAGGATCTGGGTAAACCGACACGCTAAATCCCAAATCGTAATTACGTTTAGAAACTGTTTAGGGCCAATTCTCTCTTGACATAGAATCATGTTGTTTTAATATAGTTCTAAGGAAGCACGGCAGCCTCGACCCAATATGATAATTATTTTGTGTTCAAGGGGGCATGTTTGCTTCCTTTTTGGTTATTGTGCATGTTTCCCAACCCTCACTGTAATTTTATCCACCTCGAATAATCTCCAGCTTAGCGAAATCGAGAAGCCTTCTTGCTCTAAAAGGTGACCAGCATCCATTTACAATCGTTTTGACACCTACATCAATTTTTCGTATTGTCTGGGTAACCGACCATAAAGCCCGGTCAATCAATCTGAGGGGGTATCCTTGGGTAACCTCAGATGTTGCTGATGCAGCAACGTTTATGGTGAAAGATATATGGGACAAAGCTAAATAAAACTCATAGAATTAGAGTTGTCAAATAATGTGGAATGAAGAAAAGCATATGACCAAAATCGATTGTAAACAAATCGCCTACTACGGCAAACCCATTGAATCGTTGACAAGGGATGAACTTATAAGCGCTCTTGAAGAACTGGCCAGTGCCATTCATGATTGTGCGGTTAAGAATAAAAAGTGTTCAGAAATAATAAGGATTAGCACTGGTATGGAGTGCAAGAGTGATTAAGCATACATCAAAGGGTTTGAAAATAAATAAGTTTCGGGTGGATTGAATGATCAAGAAGATTATATCAGGCGGCAACCCCGGTGTTGAGATAGCTGCACTTGATGCTGCCATAAGACTTGATATTCCGCATGCTGGTTGGTGTTACCGGGATAGAAAAACAGATGGTGGGGTCTTGGCAGAACACTACAATGTCAAAGAGATTGACAATCCCAGCTATTTCGAGAGACTGGAAAAGAACATTATTGATTCTGCGGGCACGATTGTGCTTACCTATGGTCAGCTGGCTCTCGGCTATAAAGCGGTTAAAGACTTGGCTGTTAATCACAATAAACCCCTTCTGGATGTCAATCGAGGCGAACGCTCTATCGATAACACCGTATCCTTAATTCGTGATTGGATGAGCAATCATGCAATGGACACGATCTATTTTACTGGCTCAAAAACTGGTCTTGATCATGGCACAAAAATCTATGATGAGGTCATTCAAATAATCAGAGGCATATGTGGGATTGCAAGGGAAAAGTATTTCGGTTTTCAGGAAGAAGATGACGTCGCTCCGTACTAAACTTATAAAGCAGATATTCATTTTCACCTTACACGTCTGAATACATGATTAAAAAGATCATAACAGGAGGTCAAACCGGAGCCGACCGTGCGGCATTGGATGTGGCGATCTTATTGAACATTCCACACGGGGGTTGGGTGCCTAAAGGCCGATTGGCCGAAGACGGTCCTATCCATACCAAATATCAGCTCAAAGAAATGCCCACAGACAGCCATGAAGAAAGAACTGAACAAAACGTAATTGATTCCGATGGCACTCTGATCATATCCCATGGGGAATTAACCGGTGGTTCTGCCTATACACGGAAAATGGCTATGAAGTATGCCAAACCGTGGTATCATGCAAATCTCAACAAGCTGCCAACATTTCAGGCTGCAATGATCATTGAAGATTGGGTTTCAAAAAATGGCATTGAAACATTAAACGTAGCCGGGTCTCGTCATTCAAAGGACCCTATAATTTACGGGCTTGTGACGGTCATACTGGAACTGGTTTGCACTTTAAAAACTCCCAAAATTATTCAATCGGAACCATCCCAAGATGTCCTTAACTTTAGACCTGACAAGTCAGAGATTACGGATTTACCAAAAACGGTTGATGAAGCCGTAAATTTCTTGATCTCGAATTTGAGTCTCAAGGATAAATCAACGATTGCCAAGATGTCGGCGGACGACCTAAACAATCTTCAGTTTTCACTTGGGCTGTATATTAGGAATCGGCTGTTTTATCCAAAAAATGATAAACTTCTTGAATCCTGTCGTCAGGAAGCCATGGATAAGTACTTACACTGGGATCAAGCTCAGAGGTTGATTATCAAAGATCTGTGGAAACGATTGAGGAGGAGCCATAAACTGAGGGTTGTGAAAGATTGAGTTAACACACACAATGCGCAAATTTCACCATTGTAGATATCATCACCATGTCGTTCATAACCGCCGCTAACAAATCCCACCACCTCACTTGCATCTTCGGCAACATAACCGATGATTTTTTTCTTTTCAATTCATTTATAAAGTCCTGTTCGAGCCGGTCTACCACCATGGGATGTAAGTAGCCAAATGGCACCAAACCGAGGTATGTATCCTGCCAAGTGCGAATATAAATGCAGGAAATGGAATGCGCCTCTGCTTCTTGGAATAGACGAATTGGCAGTCCAGATTGATGAGAAAAGTTTTTCTTGCAAAAACATTTACATTTGATCATAGATAATGGGCATTAATCGTGAGTGTAATCGTATTTATCTGAATACAGATAGCTCCAACCTATTTGCACCGCCGACCTAATTTTTGTGCCTGAGATATCGATTAGAAATCTGGTCCCACCGAACCTGCATATCTAAGGATTGCATCCATCACGGTAAAAAGCTTGGGCGTCTGTTTTTTGAGATTGGCATTCACTATTTCGTCATCGAGATATTTTAGATTGCCCCGCCGAATACACATCTCCTCTAAATTTTTGCCAATGTTTTCATCAGGCACGCAATTTCAGGGCTCCTGACCTCAATTGGAAAAACCTCTCGGGAGGCCCTGATATCTAAAGAACCTACAAAATTTGCAGTGAAAATAAGCGTAAATTCAAGATGTAACAGAGTTTATCAAAAATAAATGGAGCGATAATTTAGAAAAAGGTAATGTCGACGCCCTTTACTTTGGTTATAGAACCGAAATAAACGGGGGCGGCTGAATCGCTTGGTGGTTTTATCCTCTAAAAACTAAAACGTACCCCACGGTTAAAGCTTCTTTGCAAATTGCCGATCAAAAATTTATATTCTCCTGTTCATTAATACCAGACAAACAAGAATGCCGGTCTTCGTGGTCCAGCCGTTACCGTCATTGTCGGATATGAGTTCGTCAGACGACAAGACCTCAGATGCTAACTGGACGATGAAACAAAACAGAGCTGTGCCGGGCTGCATTCTTCGGCAGATCTACAAATTGAGATCAAAGCATTAACTTTTATTTAAATGGAGTTGTTAGTTTGAAAAAATTGCTTGCCATTTTTGTGATGATAATTTCATTGGGGGCTTGTGCTGTAAAACACCCGATGATAGCAAGACAGGTTTCCGACGAAGTCAACCGGATAAATATGGAGTTGCCAAGAAGGATCAACGACAACACGACCTTGGAAAAAGTCTCATTCGATCAGGTTCACTCTATTCTGGTGTGCCACTATACGGTCGCTACATGGGATCGAGACAAAGTCGTTGCTCAGAAACAATCCAAGCGCCTATTTTGTGAGATGATGGAGCAGAAATATAGAGACCATCTGTTCAACATGGTCGACACAGTCGAATATGAGTACAAAACGACCGATGGAAGGATGCAATATGCATTTGTAGCTGATAAGACCACCTGTAATTAATAACCATTAACCTTATCCCTCAGCTGCCTAGAACACCTGAAGGTCACAACCTTCCTCGGTTCTAACATCATATCCTCACCGGTTGCCGGGTTCCTGCCTCTCCGTTGCTTCTTTTCCTTGACAAATCTTTATTTTGACATGAAAATGTATGTATTCGGCTGAAATTAAGACCAAAATCCGAAAAGGACCCTTGTAATGACACTCACGAAAGCCCATATTGTCGAAACGCATGCTCAACAAAACGACTATCCAAAGAAACAGTCATTCGCCACAATTTAAACCCTCCTAGAAATCATCAAGAGAACTTAGGTATCCAGTGAACCTATAATGATTAGTGGCTTCGGCAAATACTGTGTC
>JARFPZ010000136.1 GCA_029288035.1 Desulfosarcina sp. | reverse complement strand
TGCAAAAACGGGTCGGTCTGGCGCGGGCCATCGCCATGGATCCCGAGATCGTGTTCTTTGACGAGCCGTCTGCAGGATTGGACCCCATCAGCGCCCACCTGTTGGATGAATTGATTTTGGAGCTCAGCGAAAGCCTCGGTGCCACCGTGGTCATTGTCACACACGAGCTGGCCAGCATCTTCGCCATCGGCAACAACTCGGTGTTTCTGGATCCGGAGGCCAAAACCATGATTGCCCAGGGAGATCCCAAAAAACTGCTGGCCGAGTCAAAAAATCCGACGGTTCATAAATTTTTAACCAGAGGGGAAGGATAGGATCGATATTTCATGAGCAAACAGGCAAACAAAACGGCGATTGGAGTGTTTGTGGTGGGGGCGGTGGTTCTGGCGGTGGTTGCCATTATCGTTTTCGGTTCCAGTAAATTCTTTGTGAAGACGGATTTTTACGTCGTCTACTTACCGGGATCGGTGAAAGGCCTGAGAATCGGCGCACCGGTGATGTTTCGGGGTGTTAAGATTGGTGAGGTCACCCAACTAAGGCTCTATTCCGTCGAGAAGAATATGTCCATAGAAATTCCCGTTATTTTCAGTGTAGATCCGGCTAGTGTTCACAGCATCGGTTCGATGGTTGAAGCTGTTTTTGACGATAAAAAGGAAGAAATTGATGCACTGATAAAGAAGGGATTAAGAGCCCGAATGGAAATGCAGAGTTTTGTGACCGGCCAGCGGATGATCAACCTTGATTTTTATCCGAATACACCGGTGAGACTCATGGGAGAAAAAGGCATCGACCTTGGCGATGATATTATTGAAATCCCAACGATTAAAACTATTGAGCAGGAAATTGGAAAGACCCTTGAAGATATCCCGATCGGCGAGCTTGCAGAAAGCCTGCAGAATTCCTTGAAAGGTATTGAAAATTTGGTGACATCCGAGGAATTCACCAAAAGCCTGCACTATTTCAAACAGACCTTGAAGGGGGCCGACAACCTGTTGCGTCATGTGGATGAAAAAGTCGACCCTCTGTTTGCCGATGTCGAGCTAATCCTCAAAGAGGCCCAGGCAATGTTGCGAAATGTCAACAGCCAGATCGATCCCTTATCCGGCAGCATCATGAAAACCGCTGAGGATGCTCGCAAACTGGTAAACAATGTCAACAGGCGGGTTCTGCCGATTCAAACCAACCTGGCGAATACTACCAAATCTTTGCAGGCGACACTGGAAGAAATAGATGGAATAGTGTCGGAAAATTCCGAATTCCGCTATCAGATTGATATTTTTCTCAGAGAAATCGCGTTGGCGGCCCGATCTTTACGGAGTTTTGCCGACTATCTCGAACGCAATCCCGACGCCTTGATTCGTGGAAAACAGAGGAGGGAAGTTCAAAAATGAGTATGAAACGCATTGGTCTATCAGGTGTCATTATCTTTACAATGGTGTCAATTTTGCAAAGTTGTACGATATTCGGCGGCGGTACTGCGCAACCTACCCAAAACTATGTTCTGAATTCCTTGTACAGCGATGAGACCCAGCCACAGGCGGTGGCGGATTTGCACGATATCGGTATCCTGGTGGGTCCCGTTAGAATGGCCTTGTATCTCGACCGATCGGATATCGTCATTCGTGACAGCCAAAATCAGATTCGTCTGGCCGAATTCTCCCAATGGGCAGGTCCACTGCAGGAAAATTTCAGCAGAGTTCTGGCTGAAAATTTATCTGTTTTGCTGACAACGGATCGGGTTGGTATTTTCCCCGGGACGCGGGCAATGGCATTTGATTTTAACGTGACGGTCAATGTGACCCGATTTGACGGCATGCCGGGCAAAAAAGCAGATCTAAGAGCACGCTGGGCCATTTTAGATAAAACCAGAAAAGATATGCTTTTTGAAAACCATTCCGTCCTGAGCCAATCCACCGAAAACGACAGTTTGGAGGCCTTAATCGCCGCCGAAAGTCGTACCCTGGCCGATTTGAGTCGCGAAATTGCAGAGGCGATCAAGACGCTGGTTGAAAAAAATATAAATGGAAAGAATTAAATAATGAGAAAAACCATATCCCTGGCAGTACTCGCATTGCTATTGTTTGCCTGTGCCCATGGTAAAACCGATAACTTTCCCCTCGCCGCCAATACGGTTGACGCTGCCCGCGTGTATATCATCCGGGATAACAATTTCATGGGCTTGGGATTTTCTTTGAAGGTGGTGTTGGATGACGCTATCATCGCCCGACTGCGCTCAGGGGAGTATGTTTCTTTTTATGTCGAACCCGGATTCCATTCCGTGGGAATTTCCGAACCGACCCTCACCGTACCCTTTGCCAAAGGCGAAACATACTATTTCCTGATCGCTGCCGACTATTCCAAATTCGGATTCGAAATCCAGCGCATCAGCGACAAAAAGGGCGAACTGTGGCTGTCCAAAACCAAATCGGTGAAATAGCATCACAAAATCAAAGCGTCACCATCTTATCAATCAAATCCACCACCCGGTTCGAATACCCCCATTCGTTATCATACCAGGAGACGACCCGGAGATAGCCGTCATTCAGAGAACTGGTGGACATGGCATCGAAGATACTGGAATGGGGATTGCCGATGATGTCGCTGGAGACCAACGGTTCTTCACTGTATTCGAGCACGCGCTGCATCGGACCTTCGGCTGCAGATCGCACCGCGCCGTTGACCTCTGCGGCGGATGCATTTTTGCCCAACCGGCAGACAAGGTCCACAATCGAGCCGTCCGGAACGGGAACCCGCATCGCCAGACCATCCAGTTTGCCCTTCAGCCGGGGCAGGACCTGGCCCACCGCCCGGGCGGCACCCGTGGTTGTCGGGATAATATTTTCACCGGCAGCCCGGCTGCGCCGGAAATCTTTGTGGGGCACATCGGCCAGTCGCTGATCGTTGGTATAGGCGTGCACCGTGGTAATGAACCCTTCTTCAAGGCCGAAAGCATCATCGATGATCTTGGCGATGGGCGCCAGACAGTTGGTGGTACAAGATGCATTCGAAACAATGCGGTGTTCCGCCTTGAGCGCATCATCGTTGACCCCCAGCACAATGGTGGCATCGATCTCCTCTTTGGCCGGCACGGTGAGCAGAACTTTATTCGCACCGGCAGCCAAATGCTTTTGCAGGGGCGCCCTTTCGCGAAACACACCGGTGGATTCGATGACAACGTCGACGCCCAAATCTTTCCAGGGTATGGCGGCCGGGTCGCGGTGTTCGGTCATGGCCACCTTTTGATCGCCGACGTGCAGGGCATCAGCGGTTGCCTTAACCTCTTTTTTGAAAATGCCCATCACCGTATCGTATTTGAGGAGATAGGCAAGCTGCTCGTTTTCGAACAGATCATTGATACACACGACGTTGATATCGTCACGTTCACTTAAAATACGAAAGACGCTGCGGCCGATGCGGCCGAAGCCGTTTATCCCAACCCGTGTTGCCATTATGCCGCCTCCTTTCCTATCTCGGTGAACCTGTTGATGAGATCGACAACCCGGTGGGCATACCCCCAGCCGTTATCATACCAGGACAGGGTTTTTGAGACATGATCGCCCATCACCATGGTTGCCAGGGAATCAAACGTGGTTGAATAAGGACTGCGAATGATATCACTGGAAACAATCGGTTCATCCTCGTATTCGATGATTTCCCGCCATTTGCCGGTGGAGGCCGCAGTTCGTAACACCTCATTGATGGCCACCTTGGTGACCGGCTTTTCGTGCCAACAGACCAGATCTACCACCGATCCATTGGGGACGGGAACATTCATGGAGCCGCCGCTGATCCGCCCTTCCATTTCCGGTATGAGTTTAGATACCATTGACGCGGCATCCGTTTCCTGGGGAATGATATTTTCAGCCGCCGCGCGACCGCGACGTTTATCCTCGGAGGGAACATCCGCCAGGCGCTGTTGGTTGGTATACGCATGAACCGTGTTCAAAAAGGCCCGCCGGATCCCAAAGGCTTCGTTCAGGACCTTGACGATGGGAGCCGCGCAGTGGGCCGTGCATGAGCCATTGGAAACGATCCGGTGCGCCGCTGTCAATTGCTCATCATTGACGCCCATCACCACCGTGATATCGGGCGGGTCCTGGGGCGGCGCGCATAATATGACCCGCTTGGCGCCGCGTGCAAGATGCTGCTCGAGTTTCTCGCGGGACCATTTGCGGGCCGTGGCCTCGATCACCACATCAACGCCCAAATCCCCCCAGGGCACATCCCCGGGTTCTTTTTCAGAAAGCATGGGGATCTGGCGCCCGGCCACGTAAAGGTGGCCTTCCTTGATGCTGACGTCATCGGGAAACTGTCCCAAGATCGTATCGAATCGAAGTAGATACTCGAGCGCTTTGTGGTCGGCGATATCGCTGATCGCCGCCAATCGAATGTCGTTGCTCTGGTAGAGGATGCGGAAAAGATTTCTTCCGATCCTGCCAAAGCCCATTAGACCAACGCCTACAGATGGCATGGAATACCTCCAATTCATTTACTCTGCAATCAACTTATTGCGATTCTGAACCCAGGCATTGCGAATCATCACATAGGGATCAATCGCGGCTTCCTTAAGCGCCTCGTACTCTCCAATTCGCAAAGACGTGGCATTGACGGTTTCACCGGCGCGTATGCCGACTCGAACCCGGAATTCCTCATTGTAAGTCAGCCAAAAGATGGGATCCGAGAGCGTGTCTCCAATCAGCCCAACCCCATCCCTGAAACTCGAAGGGCCCAAAAAAGGCAACATCAGGAAAGGACCGCTACCGACCCCCCAGACGGCAAAGGTCTGACCAAAGTCCTCCGGGCTCGGGTCTAAATGCGGCCAATACGATGCCGCATCGGCCATGCCCAAAATACCAATGGTGGTATTCAAAAAAAAACTGCTGGCCTCTGCCACTGCCTTTTGTCCTTTGCCCTGTAAAAGACAGTTGATAAACCGCACCGGAAACCGGATATTGTAAAACATGTTTCGTATGACCGAGCGAAACTCAAACGGGATGATAAATTTATATCCTCTGGCGACAGGTTTGAGCAGCCAGAAATACATTTTGTCATTGAACTGAAAAAATCCTCTATTTAATCCAATGAGAGGATCGGGGATCAGTTGGACGTCTTCTTCATCTGCATATTCATCATCGTACTCATCGTACTCATCGTACTCATCCTCCTCCTCAGCTTCGGCCTCATCTGAACCCTCATCCATGACGGTTTCCGATGGCTTGTCACCGGATTCCTCGGTTTGTTGGGCCAGGTAACTCATATCTTTTTGACGAAACGCATCGGCCGGGATGTGGCCGCAAAGGACCATAAAAAAAGCCAGGGCTGCGACAAGTGATATTAATTTTTTCACGGGCGAATGCTCCTTTATTTTACATCTCCAAAGGCATATTTGCTGATCAGATCCATGATATCCGTGGGCGAATTGGTATCGGTGATGGTGTCCCCATCTTCTAACAGGTCACCCCCGCCGCCGGGATCGATGGCCACAAATTTGTCACCGATCAAGCCTTCCGTTTTGATGGAAGCAATGGCATCATCAAAAACCTCGATGCCCTTATTGATCTTAAACTCCACCACCACCTGCTGATTTTCCTGATCCATGGTGAATTTTTGAACCCGGCCGATTTCCAGACCCAGCATATTGACCGGGTTACCTTCTCGTAAGCCTGCGACGGTATTGAACTTGCCGAACAATGAATAGGTGTTCTCACCGATAAATCCCACATTTCCCAGATTCACGGCCATATAGGTAATACACAGCAACCCGATGACGACAAAAAGGCCGACCACTGTTTCCTTAGAGTATTTTTTCATTTCTCTTCACCTCCGCGAGTACACGTAAATCGTGCAAGTTCTTTTTGGTTAAATCTGGCAAATTCCATCACGGACTCGATCTCGATCTGAGGCTTGCCCTGGGCCAGGCCTGCCAGAACACAGAATTCAACACATTCCTTTGACTGGTTTTCACCCTCGATGTCGGTTTTGACACCCTCGATTCCGTGTTTCTTAAAATCTCGGGTAAAGTCTTCCATGATCCGTTGGGACTCCTCAAGATTGGAATATGGCAGCACCGTGGCATATTCGTTGATGGTTTGACGCGATGAAAATCCGCCCACCGCACCAAAATGCTTGTTGATATATGAACCCAGAGACCGGATAATCTGTTGGGCCACGTCGTGACCCAGTCTTTCACTTATCTTATCCAATTCATCTATGGTAAAAACCGCTGCGGCGTAAGACGCATCGGTTTGTCGCTGACTTAAATCGCTTTGATAGCGAACTTTGAACTGGCGCCGGGAATACAACCCGGTCAATTCCTGGCCAAGGCTTTCAAGACTCGAGATAAGTTCCTGGCGGAAGGGATGGTCCAAAGATTCAAAATCTTCGGGGGTGCCCTCGAAAACGATTTTTCTGCCATACAGGGCCAAAATACGGTTGGATATAAAGTATACATCCGGGATTTCGTGGCTGATTAAAAGGGCCGTAAACCCAAAGCGTTTCTGGTAGTCGGCCACCATACCCAAAATTGCATTTTTGCGGATGGGGTCCTGACCGGTGGTGGGCTCATCGAAGAGCACAATATTCGGATCGGTGACCAACGCGCGGGCCAGCGCGACCCGTTTTTGCATGCCGCCTGAAATTTCGGAGGAATATTTGTCGGCCACCTCAGTCAGTTCCGTCTGCTCGATGCGGGCCATGGCCTTCTCCGCGATTTCCTTCTTTTTCAGTTTCGTGGTGTACTTGAGCGGCAGGGCCACATTTTCGAACACCGTCAGCGAATCAAACAGCGCATTGCTCTGAAACATATAGCTGATCTGGCCGATGTAATCATTCCATTCGGCTTTTTTCATTTGATCGAGGGGTTTGCCCCGGAAAAGAATCTGGCCCTCATCGGGTTTAAGCATTCCGATGATGTGCTTGAGGGTCACGCTTTTGCCCGTACCGGAAAGACCGATGAGGGTGGTCACC
>JARFPZ010000132.1 GCA_029288035.1 Desulfosarcina sp. | reverse complement strand
CAGATATATATCTCCCATAACCTCGGTCTGATTCTGGAGACCTGTGACCGGGTATTCGTGATGTATTCGGGTGAAGTTGTCGAAGAAGGCACGATTGACTCGCTGTTTACCTGGCCAAGACACCCATACACCCACGGTCTTTTTGCCTGTATTCCGTTGCCGACGGCCGACAAGAACGCTGCCCCGTTAAAGCCGATCCGAGGCCAACTGCCGTTACCATTCGAACGACCCCAGGGCTGTTATTACCACCCGCGCTGTGATCATTTCAAACCCGGTCTATGTGACCAGGAACATTTCAAAATGGAGCATGTTGAGAAAAGTGCCGCCGACCATCGCGTACGCTGCTTACGCTACAAAGAAATCGATCAGCGCCTCGAGGTGTCGGACGGTGAAGTCAAAGAGGTACTTGAACTTGGCAAACAGGTACTCGAAGTGGATCACATGAAGAAGTACTACGAGGTTCGTGACAGCTCACTGCGGGCTTTGATCAGCGGTAAAAGAATCCGGTATGTCAAAGCCAATGAGGAGTTAAACTTTTCTGCCAGAGAGGGCGAAACCGTTGCCATCGTCGGTGAATCCGGCTGCGGCAAATCAACATTTGCCAAAGTGCTGATGGGTTTGGAGAAAGGTACGGATGGCGCGTTACGACACAACGGCGCGGATCTTTCTGGAATAGCGGTTCGGGACCGCAGCCCTAAACAGATTGGCTCGCTGCAGATGGTGTTTCAAAATCCGTTTGACACTTTGAACCCAAGCCACAGCATTGGCGGCCAGATATCACGGGTGATCAAAAAATTTGGTGTCGAAACGGATAAGCAGAAAGTATTTGACCGCGTAATGAAACTGCTGGATACGGTCAAGCTGCCAAGGGATTTTTATTTCAGAAAGCCCAGACAGCTGTCGGGCGGACAGAAACAGCGCGTCGGTATCGCCCGGGCATTTGCCGGAAACCCGAGTATGGTCATCGCAGATGAGCCGGTTTCTGCCCTGGACGTCTCGGTCGCGGCGGCTGTGACCGAGTTGCTTATGGATATTCAGCGCAAACATAAAACCACGCTGCTTTTCATCAGTCATGATCTGAGTGTCGTGCGCTACTTGTCGGATCGCATTGTCGTCATGTATCTCGGGCATATTCTTGAAAGAGGGACAACAGAGCAGATCTTCGCTCCACCCTATCAACCCTATACCGAAGCACTGTTGTCAGCGGTGCCGATTGCCGATCCTGAAGTGACCAAGCGTGAAATTGTACTGGAAGGTAACCTACCCAGCGCCATGAATCCTCCCAAAGGCTGCCCGTTTTGTACGCGCTGCCATCGGAGAATCGGCGATATTTGCGATAACGAAACGCCTCCGGATCAGGTTGTAGTAGATCGGCACGTCATCAAATGTCATATACCGCTCGAGGAGTTGAAAGGGGTGGAACCCGTAATCCATGTGCCCGATGAAACCGAACGGCTCCACGCGCGGCAGCAAGCATGATACGGAACTTCTAGCCCGTTGCGGCATCGAATATTTTGAAATCGGCTCTATTCGATATGATGTTGTTTTCAGCCTTCATTTGACTGCAAGAACCGGACAGGGCGCTTCCAGGATGACGTATTGGGCGGTGGAACCGAACACCAGTTTGCCGACTTTTGACCTTCTTCTGATTCCGATAATAATTTCATCAATATTGTTGTCTCTTGCATAATTGACCAGATCCTCTCCAGGAGACTGGTAACTTACGGATGTCTGGGTCTCACAACGAATATCATCTACTTTGAATGGCGTTTGTAGCTTTTCCAACTTGCTTTCAGCTTTATCGATGTCCTCTTTTTTCAACGCGGGATCTTGCTCCAATGACGTCACAATATAAACGTCGGCTTTAAATGCCTTTGCATGTTTATGGGCCAGCTTTATAACATCATCGGCTACTTTAGAGCCATCATAGCCCACAAGTATCTTCATTTTAGCCTCCTTCCGTAAATTTATAGAAAATTTTTCATTGATCCGGTAATGTATTAACCCAAGGCATTACTGTCAAGACATGATTGGCACATATGGTCAAGGTGAAGCAAAAATAATTCTTTACCTTTTCTTTGTTTATGCGCTAAATATCACCAAAACTCGGAATTACCGGCCTCAGCGCTTTTAGAGCTTACCCTCTCGCCGAGCAGTAGGCCTTACGGCCGAAAGCCGACCTGGATGCCCTATGGGCTGGAAGCGGCCTCGCAGAGAACCAAAAAATTATATTTCAAATTTATAAGCATTACACTGACCACAAATAAGCTGTTGAGGTGTTTAAATAACGAATATCGTAACCGAGGTTCTAAATCCTAAGGAGGAATGATGATTCAAACAGATTCAATTGAAAAAAGTTCGGTTTCGTTCCGAGTACTCACCGATGGCCAGATCGTTGAAATCAGGCGCACGGCTTTTGAAGTCATGTCCAAGGTAGGTTTCAGGGTACATCACGAAGGTGCTCGCAAAATGCTGAAGCAGGCGGGTGCTTTGGTCTACGACGAAATTGTTAAAGTACCGGAACACATCGTTGCCGAATGTCTCCGTACGGCACCCAAAGGCTGGACAATCTATGATCGGCAAGGTAACCGGGCCATGGAAGTAGAAGGCCGTAAGAGTTACTACGGCACCTCTACCGCCAGCCCGAATACCAAGGATGCGCTGAGCGGCGAAATTCATCCCACCCGCGTCGCCGACATTGCCATTGGGGCCCAAGTGGCCGATGCGCTGCCGAACATCGACTGGGTCATGCCGATGGGGTCCGTCCAGGATGTACCGTCGACAGCCGCCGACATTCACGAGTTCGAGGCCGTGGTGACCCACACAACCAAGCCCATTGTTTTTATCGGATATACGCCACGCGGGGTGGAGCTTGTTTATGAAATGGCCACCGAAGTCGCCGGCGGCATCGATAATCTTCGACAGCGACCTTTTCTCATTTTTTATCCCGAACCGATCTCACCGTTGGTCTTTCCGGCGGATGTGATCGATCGTCTGTTTGTCTGCGCGGATCTTGCGATGCCGCAAATACAGGGACCCACGATGCAATTTGGTGCGACAGCCCCGATGACCCTGGCCGGAGCGATTGCGCAAGGTACGGCCGAAGCCTTGATGTGTCTGGTCCTGGCTCAGCTGCGCAAGCCCGGGTGTCCCTGCAGTTTGGGCTGCAATTTCGCGGTTTTTGATATGACCGCCGGGCTCCTGTCCATCGCCGCCCCGGAATCGAGCCTCGCCCTTGCAGCCCAGGCCGAGGTGGCACAATCCTTCGGGCTTCCCAGCTGGGGACTGGCCGGATCGACCGACGCCAAGGTGCTGGATGCCCAGGCCGGGTCGGAATCCGCTTTTTCTATCTTGGCCCAGGGCTTGGGCGGACTGAATCTTATCCACGACGTCGGGTATATGGATAACGGGATGGTCTGTTCCACCGCCCAATTAATTCTGGGTGATGAAAATATCGGGATGGCAAAACGCTTCATAAGAGGAATAGAGGTCAACCGCGAAACCCTGGCCCGCGAACTGATCGAAAATGTGGGCCCCGGCGGACATTTCCTCGATCAGAACCATACCTATGATCATTTCAAAAACGAACTCTGGATGCCCGATCTGATGACGCGATCCGCCGGTGAAGATTGGCGAAGCCAGGGCGCCAAAGATATGGCCACCCGAATTCAGGAAAAACTCGAAGATATCGTCAAAAATCATGAAGCACCTTCGCTGCCGGACAACACCTTAACTGCGTTGAAGACGATTCGGCAAAAAGGTGAAAAGGAATTGGTAAAAGGAAAAGAGTAGCCGTTCACAGGTTCAGTCCGCCCTGGTGCGACTTATAAGATCATATTACGGTCTGTGTCAGGTTCCCAAATATGAATCTTAATAGTTGAGCAACGTAAAGTCAGGTCTGGGCCAGGGGGTTCAACGTTCAGGGTTAAGGACAAAGAAGGCAAGAAACCCGTAGTCCTCGCTAAAAATGCTAATTTGGCTCCAAATTTTGGATTAGGCCTGACGAAGCTTTCACTTTTCTCGTAAATACGCATCCTAATTACAGTGGTAATAACCCCATATGCCAACTCCACAGAGGTTTCCGCCTATCTGGAGAAAACCGCACGAGGCAGTATCGTGAATGAACCGGCGCTTCTGGCCGCATTAGATGCTGGTTAGATTCAGGGCGCCGCGTTCGATGTGCTTGAAGTGGAATCGCCAAGTCAGGACAATAAATTGTTGAACCACGAGAAAGTAATCCTGACGCCCCATACTGCAGCCAATACCGATGAAGCCATGTCTAGTATGGCGGTGATGGCAGCAGAAGTAATCTTGAAGGTCTTCAACGGTGAACCGCCATTGAATGTTATTAATCCTGAAATATACCTTTAAGAGCGTATTTCTGATTATGCTATCTGAATTTTCAATAATTGTCAGTATACTTGAATATTTTACGATTTCATAATAATGCAAGAATGTGCGCCACGAGCGCATTATTGTACTAGTGCGCGTAACTGCGCAAGAGATGAGGGAAGTCCCCTCGGAGTCGCCTTGCAGGAGGAGGCTTCAAACCCCCTTAAGCTGCGCTGGTAAAGAGCCAGGGTGGTTAGCGTAAGGAGAAATCGCGGCATTGGATCGTGGCAGGTGGGTATCAGGAAGATGAGCGCAAGCGAACCATTGATGAGGTGTCGAAAATTATATGGGTGGTGTCAAAACCGGGGTTCATTCTTGGTCCCGGGATGAGTGCGGAAGAGACCTGTTTACTGGCCGCGCGGCATTGAAAAAGATGCTGGTTGGAATTTAAAGGGTGCTGTTTACGATCCAGTTTGCATAACTTAAGATGAATCGTGGAAAAGAAAAGGAGAAATCACATGAAAATTAAATGTTTATTAATTTTACTGGCTGTCGCTGTCTTGCCTGTGACTATTAATGGCGC
>JARFPZ010000125.1 GCA_029288035.1 Desulfosarcina sp. | reverse complement strand
CGGCGACATCTACCTCGTTGTTTTGGATGGTGATGATAAGAAAACAAAGTACTATGCAATCACACAAGTCGAAGGCAGCGGTATGGCGGAAATCATCAAGAGGGTGACATCGGTGGCCGCTCCGCCCGGAGAAATACGGGTAAATGGATATGATCAGGCCCGTCAAAATTTTTCCAACTGGTTTACCTACCACCGACGCCGAGGATACATGGCTAAAGCTGCCGTCGCTGAGGTGATCAAGAATCTCAAAGGCGTCAGGGTGGGTATCCTGAGCATAAACGGCACGGCCATTGTGCCGCTCAAACCCGTGGGCGTGTGGAAGGAAGGTATATACTACGACGAGACCACGACACTTCTTCAAGAGTTATACAACTGCGGCGTCGGAGGGGAAACACCGTTGCGAGAAGGCCTTCAGGATATCGGCAACTACTATCGCAGCAATTCAAATCATCTGACTCATTTCAGGGGCCAAAGCGTTACAGGGAGCGCCCCTCCATACTTCCCGGAAGCTGAAGGTGGCGCCTGTCAGCAAAGTATTGCCATCGTAATGACCGACGGCTATTACAGCAATAGTCTCAACAATCTCAACGTCGGCAATGCCGACGGCGACAATAATAGCCTTTACGATGACAGGTGTTATGCAGATGGCCTGTCCGAAACCCTGGCGGATGTGGCCATGCATTATTATGAGAATGATCTCTCACCGGATCCCGAGGATGCGCCAGCGGGAGGAGGTCTTCCGGACCGGGTTTATAATCCTGAATTGGTGTATAACCCTTCCCCGGACAAGGCACCGCACCAACACATGGTTACTTATGCAATGGCCTTTGGCGCAACCGGCAATTTGAAGCCTTATGACTATGAAGCTGATCCGGCCAGTTTGCATTATCTTAAAAAAAAAGATAAGAAAAATCTTACCTATGGCAACTACCCGAACTGGCCTGAAAATTTGGAAGCCAAATCGAAAGAAACGATCGATGATCTGTTTCACGCCACTGCCAATGGAAGAGGCAGTTTTTTGACTGCTAATGACTCTCGCGAAATGGCAAAAACCTTGACTGAACTCACAAGCAATGTGCTGGATCGAACAGGCTCTTGTTCTTCGATTACGATGAGCCAAAATCCGCGGCAGGGTGGGGGCGGTGATGACATCCTCATGTTTCAAGCGGGTTACATGACCGGGGACTGGAGCGGTGATGTCAGGGCCTATCGTATTGATTCAACTACCGGTGAATTGCTCGGTGACGGCCCCGCATGGTCAGCCGCTGAGAGTTTGAATCTCACGCCCTCCAATCAACGGAACATCCTCACCTATAACGGCAGCTTTGGCATTGAATTTGACGAAAATCAGCTGACAGATGCACAAAGGACAGGATTAGGACCGGAATATAGAGATCTGATTGAGTATATCAAAGGCAATGCAATTGACGGCTATCGGTTGCGTTCAACAAAACTGGGAGATATCGTACATTCGTCTCCGGTGCTTGAAGATGGGGTTTTGTATGTGGGTGCAAATGACGGAATGCTGCATGCCTTTGAAATTCAATCTCATCGAGACGGAGAAATAGAAGGGGATGAAATTTTTGCTTATATCCCGAGCATTGTGATTGAAAATCTTACAGCGCTTGCAGATCCCGGCTACCACCATAAATACTATGTGGACCTCACGCCGACCGTGGCCAAAGGGAAGGGATTGCTGGGAGGAGATGATTTTGAAACGATATTGGTCGGTGGTTTGGGAAAAGGGGGCAAGGGCTATTTTGCGTTGGACATATCGGATCCCGGAACCATGTCGGCCGAGAATGTTTTGTGGGAATTCCCAAATGCTGTCAGTCAGGACGATATAGACGACATCGGTTTTTCGTTCAGCAGGCCGTTGGTAGTAAGGACCAACAGTCTCGCTGATGAGGAATCCTGGGTCGTTATTTTTGGAAACGGGTATAACAGTGCCAATGGTAGGGCCGCTCTTTGTTTGCTAAATCCGAAGACGGGTGGCATCATTAAAAAAATGGTGGCTGACAACCCCACCATCGACTCGGGCAATGGTCTCTCCAGCCCGATTGCCGTGGATGTCAATGCCGATAAAAAAGTGGATTTTGTGTACGCGGGAGATCTTAAGGGCAATATGTGGAAATTTGATCTCACCAGCCCTAACGCGGCTGAATGGAAAGTGGGCTATAATGATGGAACCTATGATCAGCCCGTCTTTAGAGCCCAAGGTCCTGACGGCACCGATCAGCCGATCACCTCCAAACCGGAAGTGATGTTGCACCCCGCCGGCTATGGATTAATGGTTTTGTTCGGAACCGGCCAATTCCTGGGAAACAGTGATTTTACCGATCGCAGAACACAATCCGTCTATGGTATCTGGGATTACGGTGATCGCGCATATTATCCCGGGGAATGGGGTGACTACAGCAATGAGGACGATCGGGAATATTTGGGAACGTTTACCAGGGGTCAGCTTTCCAATCAGCCGTCGAATGTAACCCTCTTAAAGCAAACCAGTAAACATTTTACTGTTTTGGCAGGTGGCGAAAGCGATGAATCTGTCCCGACCAATTTGAGAGTCATGAGTACCGCTCAACCGGTATGGAAGACAGTTTATGACGACGATCCGAAAGGTGGCCCCAATCTCCCGGACCTCTCGGATATTGGCACCAGCCATTCGGGATGGTACTATGATCTGCCCCTTGACGGTGAGAGAATCGTCAACGACGTGCAGCTGCGGGATGGAAAACTGGCGGTAATCTGTTTCAGGCCCGATCCGGATCCCTGCAGCGATGAAAGCAGTTCTTTTTTAATGGAGCTGAATGCATTTACTGGCAGCGGCCCGGCTTCGGCCACATTCGATATCAACGAAGATGGTGTCATTGACCCGGCAGACACCGTTTTCGCCGAATATGACACAGACAGCAGTCCGGTTAGGATCCCCCCCGCGGGTATCGAAATGCCGGGTAATCTTCAGCCACCGATCAGCCTGAGATTGAACCACCTTGTCGAGATAAGTTATTTGACCTCATCAACCGGGGTCGTCCACTTGCTCAAGACACCGGCTGTCAAACAAGGCGTGATTTACTGGAAAGAACTCGAGCAATAGGAAAGACTAGTGCTCTTTGATGTAAGGTGTACCGAGTTTTGTCGGCACGTTAAATCTCTTGCGACTGATGGTAAGTACAATGGTCAGGATATAGGGCATTGCAATCAACACCTCATTGGGGAGTATTCCCCCGCCGGATGACTGCATATATATGGCAAGGGCTTCTGCAATACCAAATATCAATGCGCCAACCATTGCGCCTAAAGGATTCCAATTCCCCAGAAAACAGATTGCAAATGCGATCCAGCCGCGTCCTCCGATGATACCGCTTGTGAACATACCAAGATAGACGATGGAATAAAATGATCCGGCAATACCGCCCATAAAGCCCGCAATCAGAATGACAATCAATCTGACGCGCTCAACATTGATTCCTGCAACATCAACCGATTCCGGGTTTTCACCCGTCGAGCGTACCAAGAGCCCTGCCGATGTCTTGAAAAGAATAAAGAACCCCAATGGGGCAACAATATAGGCGACATAGGTGAGCAGACTCTGGCTAAACAGAATCGGTCCGACAATCGGTATCCTGGATAGAAGTGGAATCGGCATTGTTTTAAACGGCTCGATGGTCAAAGGAAGCAAAGGAACGCCAAATAGTACACGATGAAAAAATGTTACGATCCCGGCAATGAAGATATTAATTGCCGTTCCGGCAACAATCTGGTGCTGCTTCAACTTGACGGTAAATACACCATATAGGGCCGCAATGATAACGCCAAGAACACTCGCAAGAAAAAAGCCAATGAAGGTGTTTCCGGCTGTGAAAGCGCCGACAAACCCACCCCAGGCGCCGATAAGAAAGATCCCCTCAATCGCGATGATCATTACCCCTGCTCGCTCAGCAAAAACCTCTGCCGTAGCGCCGATAAGCAAAGGCGTACTCATCAGGATGGCTCTGGACATAAGGTTTATCATTGCGCAGCCTCATTCTTGAGCTTCTTGATCTCTCTTCTAGTTTCAATTCGTCGCCTAAAATAGTAGGAAATTAGAACAAACAGCATGACAAAGCCTTCCATGATCTCGATGATACTCGACGGAATTCCGGATGTTTGTCCAAGAATCTGTCCACCGACCTTCAACGCACCGAACAGAATGGCGCCAAAAATAATACCGATAGGATTGGCATTTGCGAGAATGGCGGTGCCGATGCCTTCCGCTCCAATTGTTGGATTGAAGCCTTGCACAAGCATATGCTGGACGCCGTTTACTTCGGTAAACCCGGCCATTCCGGCAAGCGCTCCGCTGATCAGAAACGCAAGCACAAAAATCTTTCCGGCATCAATACCGGCAAATTTGGCAGCTACCGGATTCATGCCGACGACGCGTATTCTATATCCAATCGTCGTTTTGAAGAGAAAGATCCAGCAAAGAACGGCAACCGTTACGGCAAGCAGGAAGCCGGCGTGAAGACGCGTACCGCTTGCAATGATCGGGATATGAAGATCATGTAAAATAGGATCCGTCTGCGGGTATTCTCGTTTCGCTTCAATCAATACCGTGCGCAACAGATAATTCATCAATGCCAAAGCAATAAATACCGACATCATACTGACAAGAAAGTCATTGGCCTGGAATCTGGCTTTAACGTATCCGACCATCATGCCCCACAACCCGCCGCAGACAATCGCAGCGGCAAGAGCCAGCAAGAGTGCAAGCGGTCCTGGAACGATCCCCCCAAGAAAAAGGGAGATGAAGACCGCGGCCACCGATCCCATATAAAACTGGCCCTGTGCGCCGATGTTATAAAGATTTGCCTTGAAGGTAAACGCAAAGGCAAGCGCCGTAAAAACGAGCGGGGTTGCTTTTACAAAAATATCGGCGAAGGTGTATTTGTCCCTCACCAGGAACTGCAATAGACGTCCATATACTGAAATTGGATCTGCCCCAAGGAACAGCATCATGAGTCCGCTGACAGCTAGCCCAAGAAAGACCGATAAAAAAGTAGTAATGATCAGATCTCTCATTTTAGGACTCATCGGTGTAACCCTCCTGGGGTTCATATCCTGCCATCAGCATTCCGATCATCTCGATATCCGCATCCTCCCTGTCGATAATTCTCAGTAGCCTGCCACTATAAAGAACACCAATCCTATCGGAAAGTGCAAAAATCTCGGATAACTCGGTTGAGATCAGTAAAACACATTTGCCTTTATCCCGCTCGGCAAGGATGGTTTTATGAACGTAATCAATCGCACCCAAATCGAGCCCCCGCGTCGGTTGATCGAAAATAATCACTTTTCGCCCAATATTGACCTCCCGTGCGACGACAACTTTTTGTTGATTTCCTCCCGAGAGTGCTTTCACGAGTTCAACATTGCCGGATGTTTTAATCGAGTAATCATCTATCGCCTTGTCGGCGTATCCATTCAGCTTTTTTCGGTTGATAAATATATAGTTCGCCCATTCAGGATCGAAACTGTTTTTCAGAAACAGGTTCTCGCTTAACGACATCTCGAGAACAAGTCCTGCTGTGAGGCGGTCGGCGTGCACATATCCCACGCCGGCAGCGATGCGCTCTTTTGCGGACAGGTTCTTTATGCTCTTTCCATCCAGCAAAATATCACCACTTTTTAAAGGCAAAAGACCACCGATTCCGTCTCCCAGCTCCTGTTGACCATTTCCGCTAACGCCGGCGATTCCAAAGATTTCCCCCTTTCCAATGGAGAAACTGACATTTTCAAGCGCAACATGTCCTTGGGTACTAAGCACGCTGAGCCGTTTAATCTCAATACCTATCTCAGAAACCGGTCTCCTTCTGTTTTCAAGAAACGGCAGCTCTTTTCCCACCATGAGTGCCGAGAGCTCTTTCTCAGTCGTTTCTCCTTTGCGAAGGTTCCCAAGTATTCTTCCACTGCGCATGACAATGACACGATCAGCAACCTTCATCACCTCTTTCATTTTATGGGAAATAAAAACCACCGAATTTCCACGCTCAACAAACGCTCTGATAAAGGCCATCAGATTATCCGCTTCTTGAGGAGTAAGCACAGCAGTGGGCTCATCCATGATCAGCAGCTCTGCTTCCTGATACAGAGCCTTTAAAATCTCAGTCTTCTGCTGCAAACCGACCGAAAGATCCATTATAAAGCTATCGGGATCGATATCGAACCCATAGGTTTCAGCCAGATTCCTGACCTGTCTGCTCAAAACGGTATTGTTGAGGATGCCGGATTGGTTACCCAAAATGATATTTTCGGTGACGGTGTGCCGCGGGACAAGAGAAAAATGCTGTTGGATCATCCCGATGCCTAAGTTTATTGCATCTTTCGGAGACGAAATCGTCGTTTTCTCCCCATTAATAAAAATATCACCTTCTTCAGCATGATAGAGGCCGTAAAGAACCTTCATGATGGTACTTTTGCCGGCTCCGTTCTCACCTAGCAGCGCCAGCACTTCTCCTTTGCCGATGGATAAGGAGATATCTTTGTTGGCAATCACTCTGGAGAAGTACTTGGTAATGCCTTTCAGCTCGATAAAAGGTGTAATCATGGTTAAATCTTGGGATGATTAAATGCCCCTGTAGCTGGATGCTTATGGACTTAACTTTTACAACGGTTGTATTGCACGGATATAATTTACCCGCTTACGCTTCGCTTCAGAAAGGAGTCGTAGACAGGTGTCGGGTTTCAGCCCAGCCTGAAAAGCGGTCTGTTCAATCGAAACAGAAGCTTTTGGGGTTCGGTTCCGAAATCGGCCTGACACTAAAAAAAAAAGAGTTGTCGAAGATGGAGCCGAATGATGTCTTGGGGGCTGATTCTATGCTGTCACCAAAAACAATTTCACCGGCGGCAATGCACCGGTGAAATACAAATGCGTCATCTCAATGTTTCAGTCTATACCTGGATTTTACACGAGTCGGAGGCTTACATAGGCAAGGCGTCTAAGGGTGACATCGTAGTTCTTTACTTCGAACCCTTAGCAACGCAGCATATGAAAGCCTCCGGCTCGTCCGGAGGGTGAAAATTCAGGTTAGAATTTACCTGAAAACATCGCTTTAAAATCAATTTCACCGGCGATGGCAGCTTTTGTGCCCTTTTCAACCGCATCTCTCACGTCAGTGTCAATCTTCGGTCCATAAAAAGGGACAAAAATTCCTTCCTGAAGGCCGGCCATGTTCACTTTTCCACCCTTGAGCTTTCCTGCGAGGTAGTTGCTCACCGCCCATTTGTAGAAAGTGGAAAAATCAAACCCTATACTTGCCAAAACGGTATCAGGGGCAATATCGTTCTGATTGGCGGAAAAACCGACAAATTTGGCCTCTTTCTCCTTTGCCGCCTGAATTGCGCCTAAACCGACCTGATTTGCATAGAAAAACAGGACATCGGCGCCATTGTCGATCATCTTCTCCGCCATCTGCTTACCGAGGGCAACATCGCTCCAGGAATTAGCGTAAGCCCGAACAGCCTCAACAGCCATTCCCCGTTTGTCCTTGGCATACTTTTTGGCGGTCGCTTCATAAACATCGAGAAGGTCGACCATGGCCTTGTTGGGAAATCCACCGACAGTAGCAATTTTCCCGGACTCTGTGAGATGCGCCGCAATTATTCCGGCCAGGAAGCTCGCCTCGTATTCTTTAGGAAAAATTGGCATCGCATTGTCGGTCTTCGCAATCATTCCGTTGACAACACAGAAGGTTGATTCCGGGTAAGATGGCGCAACCTTGTTTGCCGCTTCATCAAACTGGGTGCCGGCCGCCATGATCAGATCATAGCCCCTTTCCGCATAATTGCGGAAGGTAGACTCGAAATCTCCGGATTGGACATTCTCTATATATTCCATCTTGGTACCGAGATCTTTATTACACGCAACCAGACCGGCGTAGTTGGTAGCGTTCCAGCTCTGATCATTAATCGGTCCCGGAAGAATAAGTACTATTTTATAATCCGACGCTGCATTTTTTTCTCCGGTCGTTTGGGCCAGAGAAGTTCCAGCAAAAAAAATACTCAACATCACGAATAGGACTAAGATTCGTTTCATGGTTTCCCCCTTGTATGGTGAAGTTTAGTAAATAATGTTGGCTTGTTTTCCGGTTTCGGGTGTCACTCTAGCATATTGCAACCCCAAAATATCGGTTGATATAGGTATCCTGATAACCAACGTGACATTTGTTGTCAATGCTAATTTTTACGATGAGATTGAAACTTCAGGTCGATTTTAGTATAGCTCATTTATTTGCCTGCGGCCGGTTTTTTAAAATGATATTATTTGAATAAATCCCGGTCACATAGAAAACACCAATAAAAATCCTATAATATGGTTAGAATAAATATATGGCAGGTATCTTTATCAGCTATCGACGGGATGACAGTCAGGGGTTTGCGGGTCGGCTGGCTGACGACCTAACTGAGATATTGGGTCCGGAGTTGGTATTTCGTGATGTAGAAATTCCCGCAGGCTATGACTTCACGGACGTATTAAACCGTGCTGTTGCCGCCTGTGATGTGTTGTTAGTCGTTATCGGTCGAAACTGGCACGCACCTTCTGCCCACACCGGCAAATCGCGGCTTTTTGATCCAGTCGATTGGGTAAGGGCGGAGATCGAAAGCGCGTTTGATCAGGAAAAGCGTGTCATTCCTATACTGGTGGCCGGTGCGAATATGTGCAATGCCTCAGAATTGCCGGAAAGTATTGCCCGTTTGTCAAAAATGCAGGCTTTCAAGATGGCGGATCGACGCTGGGATGATGACATCCAAGACCTGGTACATCTCCTGCGGAAAACCGTTCCTGAATTGAGAGCCGAATCCTCAAGGGATCAGCTCGGGGCTGATGCGTCACCGGCACAGGTGTTACGTGAACTGGGTGAGCGTGTGCTCGAAGAGGTGATTCACCGGAGAAATGGTTCAAGCCGATCCGAAAATAGCCACAACCATCATCAGCCAATGCTGCTGGCTAGCCTTGGCAGGTATATGAAAAAAATTGTAATGCCCTTTATTTTGATTGCAGCTATCTATATTGGCCTGCGGTTATTTGGTGATGACGAGGTGTTGCAGAAATTAGATCAGCTGGAAGCGCTTTTGCTGGTCGGATGGGATAGACTTCTGACCTATTTGAAGGGCCTTAGATGAATTTGCATATCTTTTTTCGCTCTTCGAACTAGGCCGCGACAATACGACGGGCCAAGGCCTCCCAACATATTGGGTCGCCAAATAGACGACCGCCATTGCCTTCCTGATAGCCAAAACGGGATTCATTGTCATTAATATTTTTTTTACGATGGAATTGAAACTTGAGGCCGATTTTAGTAAGGACTAATAATAACCCTCACCTTATCGACGATTGTGCGGGCAACTGCGTCGGTCTCGGACATTGTAGACGCCGATGTGATGGCATCCACCTCGGGTGAATCCGGTTTCCAGGAATCAAGCCGACCGGTTGTCAACACCACCAGCCTTCCTTTATCCGGGATATCATCAATAAAACTTTCCACCCTTGGGTCCGGCCGGCCAGCCATGCAGCTATTCAAAATGACAAAGGCGCTGTATTGATCGACAGACTCATTGGGGAGCCTTTTTACGTCCACCACCTTGATGTAAGACACATCTTCACCCAAAGCCTTTTTGATTTCAGAGAGGACTTCACCCTTAAACTGGCTATTTTGGGTGGCAATCAACACTTTACTTTTTAAAGCCGTTCCATCCCCGGTTTCAATTGTATCTACCGTTTTCAGGGTACACCCGAAAAATGCCAGAAAACAAACCATTAAAATACAGCTCCGCGATTGACGCACCATCACGTTATCTTCTCCTCTTCAAATAGATTCAGAAACAGGTGTCCGAGTCCAGAAATCGCGTAATTTATTTAGACGACAATTAAATTGAACTAATAACCATTCAACTAACCGATGCGGGTTTTATTGTCAATATTGATTTTTAGATAGGAGGTTGAAATTTTTAAACAATTTGATCCGCAATGGAATGTCTATGTGTGCGGTTGGATGCCTTGACGAAGAGAATCCAGAATCCGTACATGTCGCAGCAGTAATTAGGTAAATTCGACCTTGCAGGTGACCTCGATGGATTTAACCGGCTTGTCTTGGTGGCTCCCTAAGTTGATGCTGATCGGCCCACCGGGCTGGTGACTGACTTCCGGTTTTTTAGGACCCGTAACTGTAACGGCGGTTTTCATGCCGAAGCCGATAATAACAAAGCAGTTCAGTTTGTCTTTGGTTTTCACGGCAGGTTTTTTTTGGCCATGCTTTCCCTCCACTTTTCGGGTCGAGATCGAGAAGCAGGAAGTGGTGGTTTTGATGCGCTAAAAGACGTTCCAGTTCTTTGGCGAACGAATTGTCTGCTGAACTGTTGCTGATAATAACTACTTATGAAGTTTATGGATTAAAAACGTAATGTCAACAGGCTCGTGTTTTCATAACCTGTAGAAGTGATTAAGCGTATAAGCTTCGAAAATTGGTTTTTTTCGGACTTTTTACGAAGCCATCAGGCTTGCGTTAATGGCAATATCAGCGGAAAGCATCCTCATTCAAATTTTCAAAGCCCTTTTCGGTGAAATGCTTGTCGTATCCAAAGAGTTTTTTCCATCTTGTCTTGCCGCATAATAACAAAACTTGTGCTGTCTACCAAGCTTAATTTCCTTCTTCCAAGGCTAAACCAAATTTCAAATGCCAAATTGTGTAGTACTTTATCAATCAAAAAGTCTCAACAATACCAAGGACGTCCCAAGACCAGAGATCGGCGGCTTCAAAACCTAACCTGTTTTGCAATAAAGCCAGATACTGTACCAAGCCCCTACCGGCGCCAACCAAATCAAAGCATAACCATGTCTTTTAGACTGGCAATACGCGGCATCTTCATGTAAAAGTATGATTACTTTTGTGATTTAGTGCCTTCGTGGCGAATCTATTGCGAAAAAAGAATCAAATGATCGTCTCCTTTCACCCGCTATTTGAAGCCGATAAGAACATCATCTGCGCTGGGCGGCAACCAAATGAAGAGGATCTCTCCGCCATTCGTGGGGCGGATGCCGTCATTCTTGCCCAGGGGTGTTACCGGGCACTGTATGAAATGGCCCGGGAGAACTGTCCGTATGTATTTCCCAATTATGATGCCAGGTTTAAGTATCCGGATAAAATAAATCAGATTAAATTGTTTCGAAAATTTAAGATTACTCATCCGGCCTCTGAAATTTTCTCTGACGTGGCTTCGTTTCAACAACAGTATGGCGAAACGCCGGCAAAACTGTCTTTTGATTTTCCGGTAGTTTTCAAATTGGATTGGGGTGGTGAAGGGGAGACGGTTTATCTCATCAAATCGGCCCTGGAATTAGGCAATATCCTTCAAAAAATAGCTGGATATGAAACATCAGGTCAGGCCGGATTCATCCTGCAGGAATATATCCCGTCCAATCGCAGAACCCTTCGCGTTGTGATCCTTGGGCGGCGGGTGATATCATACTGGCGCATCCAGGAAAACAACGATGGGTTTTACGCAAACCTCAGTAAAGGAGCGATCATTGATTCAGAAGCCCAACCCGAGCAGCAGCACAAAGCGGTTGCCCTCGTAAACGATTTATGTCAAAAGACAGGAATAAATCTGGCCGGCTTCGATGTCATTTTTTCCCCCGCAAATGGCGATCCCGATCCCATGCTGTTGGAAATCAACTACTTTTTTGGTAGAAAAGGGCTCGGCGGATCGGAGAATTACTATCGGATGTTGCTGGCGGAAATCCGGAACTGGCTGGCCAGGCGGAATCTTGTCGAATAGAGATGTGATCGTTGGGTTTCGATCCTGGTGTCGAATTAGCAATAAGAGATTGCTTTTAGTAGGTTGGGTAGAGGAACGAAACCCAACATAAAGAACCCGGATCTCAACCCAACTTACGTTCATAATATTTGTGCTTTTTGCGCCTTTTTGGGGCCATAATAAAAATGAAACGGAAAAAAACCATCCCGCCATTCGCCTATGATCTGGGCGAAGACGATCTGAAGCGAGCACGCCACAAGGCCAGGGAACTTCGAGAATCCCAGTGGTGGAAACGCCGCCTGGCCAAAGGTGTGTGCCACTACTGCGGCCGGTCAACCCCCCCCAAAGAACTGACCATGGATCACATCGTGCCGGTATCCCGGGGCGGCAAAAGCACCAGGGGCAACGTGGTCCCCTGCTGCAAGGAATGCAACACGGCCAAAAAGCAGTTGCTCCCCATGGAGTGGGAGCAGTATCTGGAAAAGTTTGACCGGACCCTGCTTTAATCTCCTGAAATTAATCCGGGGTTTCTTCAGCCGGTTCGTCTAACAAAAGTCTTTTCTTAGCACGTGTCTTTCTAACGACAATATAACAAACGGTCAGGGTTAACAGTATCATCACCGGTAAAAAAAGTTCTGCCATCAACAATTGTCCTTCCGCGGTGGAAAGTTCCCGGGATTCCAGCCGTTCTATTTTGTCCGGTTTGCTGATCCGGTGTTTAATGGTAATGATGGCAGCGCCCAGGTAAATGGCGACAAATACCAAAGCGACGATACACAGTCTTTTTTCAAATTTGCTCATTGCTGATAATCTCCGATCAGACACTTATGTTTCGAAACCGATGTTTCAGGCTAAATGTCGGGCATTATAGATAAGATCACATCAAAAGTAA
>JARFPZ010000108.1 GCA_029288035.1 Desulfosarcina sp. | reverse complement strand
GGCGAAAGTGGATTGACACAAAATGAACAAAAATAATTACGAAGGGTCAAATTATATGTTATATGCAATACGACAGTTAAAGGTATTTTTATGAATAATTTTAAAACCACATTCAGATTAAACCTATCACAGAGAATAGTTTGCGATTGGAAAAAAAGTTTCAACCTGCCGCGGAAATTATCAGTCGCTAGTCAAATTCATCGTCTGACTTAAATTTGGAGGGCACCACTGTGTCGATCTGGATAGCAGCTGAAGAAGTCATCTTCGAGAGATAGCTAATCTGCAACCGATTTAAGTTAGATGTTAGAAAAAGTCGACCGCAGCTCAGGCATAAGATGGTGAAAATGTTCAATCAAGCACCATTTGGAATTCATCCCATTTTTGTTCCGCTTTTTTAAGCGAACCAAATACTTCTTTTCTACTTGATTGCAATGACTTACCAATGTTTTGCTTGAACCATTCACGGACTCTTTTTGTTGGAACCGATTTTATTGCCTTCTGAATAACATCTTCAGTTGTTTTTGATACAATAGCCGCAAGTGAGAGCAGTAAACCGGTAAACCCGCTCTTGTTCTGAATAGATTCCATATTTTTTAATTTGCCAATGACCGATTCAATCACTTCACTGCTACCAAGTAATCTCTCATTTGGCTCGGCCTGCTCGGATTGTTGCGCAATGAACTCTAATAGTTCTTCGCGCACTCTTATGGTTTTTATTCGATAAGCCTCAAAACCTTCTACTTGCATTAAATCTATATGGCAATCACGGTATATCCCGTTAAACTTGATGAAGCTTTCGGCTAATTTGACAAGCTGCACCATCTCGTGCCATTGCAAAAGCTGTGGCCTGAATTCAGCTAACCAACTCAGTTTGGCTTCTATCTGCTGCGCATCAAAATCTTGGTTGACTTCCAGATTTGGCTGATCCAAAAAACAAAGCACTTGTATTGCCCATTTAACCAACTTATCCACATTCATATACCGACTCTTGCTGCGCTGGTTGGGCGGAGCCAATGCAGCCAGAGAAGTTTGTTGAACTTTCCTGCGAGTTTCATTGGCTAGTTTGACAAATTCATTCCAATCTGGATCATCTTTAAGTTCGCGTTTTAAAATTGCCGCCATCTTATGTTTGATATCATAGATATGGCACGTCTGCCGATGTTGCTGGCAGAATATTTCAATACCCTTTTTTAAATCGCTTCCATGGTCACTGATGATCTCTTTTGGCACACCGGTATATTCAACGGCTTGTTCTAATTGCTCGTAAACGATCTGCCCATTGGAACTGGTCACCGGAAACATGGCAATCGGTTCCACATCTTCATGATTCAGAATTGTCTCTGCAACCGGTAAGTCTTTTTGGCGAAGCCCCAAAATAACCAAACACTTCTCACTGCCCCATTGAATCGTATGGTCGATTATCCAGATCCAATCTGTGGCCTTCTGTTTTTTTCGGGTCAGCTTGTAGTATCCCAAACGAAGCAGCCACAAACGGCCCGTGTACCAGGATGGCACCGACAATGGCAGATGAAAAAAACCACTCACAAGTTCCATGACGCGACTGGCAGCTCTCAAACTGGTTGATGATGATAACACTAACAATAAATAAAGATGAATATGACCAAGTGAATAGGTATGGTAAGTGGGCACTTGCCGAAATTTTGCTAAATCACCTAACTCATCTTGCACTACCGTTTTTTTTTCACCAATTGTTGCAATTGCTTTTCTGTGGCACGGATTTGGTTCAGTTCAGATTCAAGCGCTTTGACTTTGTCTTTTAACTGCCGGTTACGTTTTTTTAAATATCGGTTATTATTCTCAAGCCGCTTAACCGTGGTCTTGCTTTGTTGATATTTAGCTTTCCATCGATTGCGACTTTTCTCAAAAAATTGAATCAGTTTTCTAGCTGGACTCTTGAAGCGTGTGGCTTTGGCATCGATTCGATGATCAGGCATTTGTTGATCTCCAAAAATTGGGTTAATGATCCAATTTTATAAATACCTGAAATTACACATAATGTCCAGCGAAAAAATAATTGCAATAAATTCAATACATTAGAATTACTTTTACTTTGCTGTTTTTATTATCTTTAAAGATGATGAGCAATGGGTTTAGTTTTTTTGGTTTGAATTTCTGCGAATAATTGCTTCAAAATAACTACGAATTGCGGAACAAATCGTGACAAATTTTCTGATAAATATGCATCGTTATAATAGCTGATTTTCATCAGCCCAGTTTCTAACGCCTTATCTTCTTTTGTACTTTTCCTGTGTGGCTTATTAATAAACAAAATGCCACTCTTATCAGTCAGTTGAAGACGAAGTAAAATCAGAAATACAAGAGTGGAAGTTGATATCTTAGAAGATTTGGATTGTTATAATTTTAAATTAAAAATAGGCCCAATGCTCCCTGTAGGGACCATGAGAAGTCCACAAATGGGGATGCCTACTGGCATCAATGCAAAAATGTTGCCAAGCTAGTCAATTGAACTGCTTCGTAAAGATAGAACTGTGGTATCTATTTTTTTATGATTGCCACAATCTGTTAACCGGCGTTAACTCCAGTGTTGTTTATCTTAAAAACACCGTGGAAAAGCCGGGGGACTCCACTTCCGGAGTTTATCCGTGTTCAGTGACTCTATTTGGTAGGATTCTGACCATTGTGGATGTGTTTACGTTATCAGTGCATCCCGAGCATTTTGATCCCATTCAATACCCCCGGTCCAACTGGAAAGGAATATGTGAACAAAAACGAGTCCATGTCATTCTATTGACTTTCGCCGATTAATTGACACATGTTCATGGGGTCTTCGTTAAGTTAACCTGTAAGGCATGAGGTAAAGCCGATTGCCTGCAGGGTCACAATATGATCGTCAGCGGCCGGCTTGCTGCAGCGGTTGTCTTTATTTTATTTTTTGGCACATTTGTTGCTTTTATGCTACTGATAACGACAGCGCCTGCGTATATTTGTGGTTATGCGTCCATACTTTAAATCAAAACGGAAAAAGAAGAAAATCGTGGTTGTCGTCCCTGATCGACAGCAAGATGATCCTGCACTGTTTCGGACCATTGATATTTTCGACTTATAGACATGGATAAAGTTCTAATCGTAGATGATGATCTAAAGGTTCAAAGGATTTTGTGGGATAGGCTTCAAGAGTACGAGGATAAATTCGAGATCGTACTTGCCTACGACGGTGCCGAAGCCATGGAGGTTTTGCAGCAGAATTCTATTTCCGTGGTGATAACCGATATTGTAATGCCCAAGGTTGATGGCCTCGAATTATTAGCCCATATCAAAGAAAGCTATCCTGATACCCCCTGTTTCGTTATGACAGCATACGGAACATCGGATATAAAAGATAAGCTTTCAAAAAGTACGGTGCGTATCTTCAACAAACCCTTTCTAATCGATGACCTTGCCAACGCCATTCTTCAGGCCTTGGAGCAGGATACTACGGATGGGACGTTAAAAGGGATATCGGTTGCCAATTTTCTGCAACTGATCCAAATGGAGGAGAAAACCTGCTTCCTGGAAATAAGCTCAACCGGGAGCGAAAAAGGTTTTTTTTATTTTAAAGACGGTGAGCTGTATGATGCCGTTTGCGGTGGTCTCAACGGAGAAGAAGCGGCGTTTAAGTTACTTGCCTTTGATAATGCCAGCATTCGCTTAAAAAATTTTTCCGATGATAAGATTGTCAAACGGATAAACGTCAGTCTCATGAACCTTATTATGGAGTCCCAGCGACTTAAAGATGAATCCAAGAAGTCCGGCGAGCATATTTAAGATCGTAATCGAATTACAGGAAATCAATTTTTATCATTTTGAGTGATAAACCCCATCCCACCCTATATTAGTTCCAAACGCCAGTTAAGATAAGCTCATTTAATTGCCGGCCATGTGCCTTAACCTTTGAAAAATATATCCGTTTATATTTTCAATTCCTCTATTGACAATCATTTCTAACTTGCATAATAAACCATGAGGGTGCCTCACAGGCTTAATAGGGAATCCTGTGTGAATCGGGAGTGGTCCCGCCGCTGTGACTCCGCTCTTTTCGTTTTGAACGAAAGGGGAACTCTTTCAGTGACCATATGCCACTGTTTCGTTTGATCGGGATGGGAAGGCTGCTGGAAGAGCGGGGAAGCCAGAAGACCTGCCTGAACGGATCGCCATAACTCTGCGATGGGACAGAGTTTGGGGAGCAGACCAAGAAGGGCGAAGCAAACTGGGTGCAACCCTTCAAGCCGAAAACGCTTGAAGGGTTTTTTTGTTGAAGCATACAAATGTCACTGCAAACATTTCAAAAAACAGGTCGATTCATAAAAAAGCTGCAGCAGGCAGCGGCAATTCAATTTACCCTGCTGGCGATTTTTCTGGGTGCGGTGATTGTTATCTCAACCGGTATGGGATATATACAGCTGCCCCCGGCAACGGTTATAAAGATTGTTTTTGCAAAATTAAGCGGGCAATCAAATCTTCTCGAGGGCCTGGATTCGATCTTCCCAGTGGTGGTGATGGATGTGCGCCTGCCCAGGATTTTATCGGCCGCCATCGTCGGCGCAGGATTGGCTATCTCCGGGGTGGTGTTCCAGGGTATTTTGTTAAATCCCCTGGCAGATCCCTATACGCTGGGTGTCTCCGCCGGCGCGGCTTTTGGGGCATCGCTGGCAATTTTATTTAATATCGGGATGATGGGGTCATACTCCGTCCCGTTGTTTGCATTTATTGGCGCTGTCGTAACCTTGCTGTTTGTTGTTTATCTTTCATCTTCCAGCGGTGGACTTTCATCAAACAACCTGATCCTTTCCGGGATCATCGTGGCCGCCATTTTATCGGCCGGTATCAGTTTTTTGAAGTATGTCGCCGACGAACAGGTTGCCGTCATCATTTTCTGGCTAATGGGAAGTTTTGGATCGAAAACCTGGAGCGATGTCGGTATCACGTTTCTGTTTATTCTTATTGGATTTTTAGCCTTTATGTTTTTTGCACGGGACATGAACCTGTTGTCATTGGGACATCGGACGGCATCGTCCCTGGGCGTGGATACCAGAAAAACAACTATCTTCCTGCTGGTGACGGCATCGCTGGTCGCAGCGATATGCGTGTCCGTGTCGGGGATCATCGGCTTTGTGGGGCTTTTGGTTCCCCATATGATGAGGTTGCTCACCGGACCGGACAACCGGCGGCTGATTCCCATGTCTCTTTTGGCAGGGGCCATATTATTGCTGACCGCCGACACCATCACGCGGGCTGTTTTGCCGTCTGAAATACCCATCGGCGTGCTGACGGCGCTCATCGGGGGACCCTTTTTCTGCTATATTTTCCGCAAGCAACAAAGAACACGAAAGATATTGTAACCATGCCATTTGATCTTAACGGTGTTAGCTTCTCCTATTCGGAAAAAGCGGTCATCGATGACATCTCCATGTCATTTGCTCCGGGCAGATTCTGTGGCATTATCGGTCCCAACGGCTGCGGTAAAACGACCTTGTTGGATTTGCTTGCCAAACATCGACAGCCCACGAGCGGCAGAATTACTTACAACGGTAAGGATCTCAGGTCATATTCGATAAAAGAGTTATCTAAAGAAATTGCGTTGGTTCCCCAGAATTTTTATATTAACTTTCCTTTTACGGTTAAAGAAGTGGTGATGATGGGACGGTATCCCCATATACCCAGATTTTCCACGCCCTCTGCCGAAGATATCAACATTGTGCGGGACATCATGGAAAAAACAGGGGTGAGTGATTATATGGATCGCTTTATTACCCAACTCAGCGGGGGCGAAAGACAGCGGGTCGTTTTCGCCCGGGCCCTGGTTCAGGATACGCATGTGCTGATTTTGGACGAGGCGACATCGAACCTTGATATCAACCATTCTATCAGCCTGTTAAACATCTCCGCCAAGCGCATGAAGCGGCAAGACAGAACGATTATTTCCGTTATGCAGGACATCAACCTGGCGGCGGTTTATTGCGATGACCTGGTATTTATGTCCAAGGGACGTATTGCCGTCCACGGAGCCACCAAAGATGTGCTGAATTCGGAGACGATCCGTCGGGTTTTTAACATTGACTCAAAAGTATATGCAGAACCCTACTCCGATTCATTGCAGGTGGTTTTCAAAAAATAGCCCATGAAAAAAAATACACCACCCCAAAAAAAACGATTCCGGTTGGTGATCGTTATCATTCTATCTTATATCGTGTTCGTCCCACTGACGGCAAACGGTCAATCGCGCGCTGATAAGGTAAATATGGTGAAGGATCAATCCGGCCGAAAGATTGTGGTCGATAAACCCTATCAACGGATTATTTCTCTTTACGGTGCCCACACGGAAAATCTTTTCAGCCTGGGACTCGACAAGGAAATCATCGGTGTTTCACGCCATGAAAGTTATCCGGCACAGGCCTTGACCAAACCGGTGTATTCCTATCACGATGATCCTGAGAAGTTTATGGCTGCCCGTCCGGATCTGGTGTTGGTCCGCCCCATGATCGATCGGGGGCATCCGCAATTTGTGACTCAATTAGAAAATAGTGGCATTGCGGTCGTCTCCTTGCAGCCGGCAACCGTCAGTGAAATGTATGAATACTGGAAAATTCTCGGTGTTTTAACGGGCAGACAGACCCAGGCTCATGATATGGTATTGCGTTTTCAAAATATTTCCTCGAAATTTAAGGCCCTTGGATCCTCAATTGCAGTGAAAAAGAAGGTCTATTTTGAGTCCATCCATAGTAAGATGAAAACATTTTCTCCCGATTCCATGGCCATATTTGCCTTGGTGACCGCTGGCGGAATCAATGTTGCCGGTGACGCCAAGCCGGTCAGAAACACCAACATTGCCCGTTACGGCAAAGAACGCATCCTGTCACACGCAGCCCAAATTGACGTCTATCTGGCCCAATCCGGTGCCATGAATCGTCCTACGGTTTCGATGATTAAAGCCGAACCCGGCTTTAATGTCATCAAGGCGGTTGACAACGATCAAATATTTATCATCGACGAACAAATCGTCTCACGACCCACTTTAAGACTGCTGGAAGGGATTCATGAAATCGGCAAGATTCTGTACCCGGATGTTTTTAACGAAAACGCGAACAAAATTTTAATGCGGAAACTCAGTGATCAAGAAAGTTGAAGGTTAAATGAAAGGAATCGTCGTCGCCGGTACCAAAAGCGGTTGTGGAAAAACCACCGTAAGTCTGGGATTGATGGCAGCTCTGGTCAAGCGGGGCTTGAAAGTCGCCCCATTTAAAGTGGGCCCGGACTTTATTGACCCCGGCCACCACAGCAGGATTGCCGGTGTTGGCTCTAAAAACTTAGATGGTTGGATGTTATCTCGAAATTTCAATTTGGATGTTTTCGCAAACGGCATGAAAGATGCCGACATTGCCGTTGTTGAAGGTGTTATGGGCCTTTTTGACGGTTACGACGGCAAAAGCGAAGCCGGTTCGACCGCTCAAATAGCCAAATGGCTGGGCCTGCCGGTAATCCTGCTGGTGGATGCCGCAAGTATGGCCCGCAGTGCTGCTGCCATTGTGATGGGTTTTGAACATTTTGATGCGGAACTGACATACGCTGGTGTCATATTCAACCATCTGGGCAGCGCTCGGCATCTGCAATATCTAAAAGAGGCGGTGCAGGATCGCATCGAGATGCCCTGTTTGGGAGGCATCCTGCGCGACACCACCATTGCCATTCCGGAGCGGCACCTGGGCCTTGTCACCCGGGAAGATCATCCGCTTGGGGAGGAAAACATCGATCGGCTGGCAGGTCTTATCGAAAAAAGCATCGATCTGGATTTGCTATTAAACGGTTTGGCGGACGTTGACCTGCCCAGGCAAACCAAGGAAAGACCGCCTAACCAAATTGAAAAAATGGTGCGCATCGCCGTGGCACGGGACAATGCCTTTTGCTTTTACTATGAAGATAATCTGGATTTGCTGGAACAGCAGGGAGCAGAACTGGTCTTTTTTTCACCGATGGTCGATCAAAATCTGCCGCAAGATATCGATGGACTCTATTTGGGCGGTGGATATCCGGAACTATTTGCCGAGAAACTAGCTGAAAATGCAGCCCTGAGAAACCGGGTTAAAGAAAAGTGCGCCGACGGTATGCCGATTTACGGTGAGTGCGGCGGTTTCATGTACTTATGTGAGGAATTGATTGATCTAAATAATAATAGATATCGAATGAGCGGTTGTTTTCCCTTCGCCACCAGAATGTTTACACGCCTCAAGGCTCTCGGATATCGCGAAATTGCCCTGTCCCGCAATACCGTTATCGGAAATGCGGGTTTGATCATCCGGGGCCATGAGTTTCATTATTCAGAGCTAACCAGCCTTTCGCAGGATGTCGCAACCGTTTTTTCAATAACGGACAGGTCGGGAATGGATAAGACGCCGGAAGGGTATTTAATCAATCAAACCCTGGGAAGCTACAATCATCTGCACTTTGGCAGTCAGCCGGATGTTGCCAGGTGCTTTGTCGAAAACTGTCTGACCTATCGAAACAAAAGGAATTAGCGCAATGAAACCAGATGAAATTGAACGATCGAGCTTTCAGATAATCGATCAAGAGGCCGGGAGCCATCATTACACCGAACAGCAGTGGTCCATCGTGCGTCGCATTATTCATACCACGGCTGATTTCGAATTCAAGGAGATGGTCCGCTTCCATCCGGATGCCATATCCGCTGGAATTGAAGCGATCCGAAACGGCAAAATGATTGTCACCGATACAAACATGGCCCGGGTCGGAATTCGGAAAAAGGAATCCGAGCAATTCGGAGGTCACGTCAAATGCTACATCAACGATCCGCTGATCCATGAAAAGGCTGCGGCCACCGGCGGTACCCGGGCAAAAGCGGCGGTGGATATGGCTGTTTCGGATATGAAGGACGGTATTTATGTGGTCGGCAATGCACCCACGGCACTGTTGCGCCTGATTGAACTGGTCGGTGAAGAAAAAGCCCATCCGGCTTTGATCATCGGATTACCGGTGGGGTTTGTCAACGCCGCCGAATCAAAAGCGGCCCTGATGGAAATGGACTATCCTTATATATCCAATGTGGGCCGCAAGGGAGGATCCAATGTGGCCGCCAGTGTGGTCAATGCACTGGCGATTTTGGCCAATGAAGCATAGGGATAGTTGAAGTCGGAATTTGGAATGCGGAAGTGGGAAAAATGAAATCGGAAAAGATAGCAAAGCGCATATTGCATAGAGCATGGTGCTTAGAGCATGGAGCAGGGATAATTGAATTCGGAATTGGGAAGGCGGAGTGATTCGATCTAATTCATCAATTGCCCAGTCAACCATCAACGACCTGAACGATCATAACCTTCATAGCGAGTTTTGGGGGCATCATGGAAAAAAAGACCGGAACCCTGTATGGCATCGGCGTGGGGCCGGGTGAACCCGATTTGATCACACTGAAGGCTGCAAAAATTCTCAATCAGGTGGATATTGTATTTGCGGCCTCCTCCACCAAGAACAGCCACAGCCTGGCAGTCAACATCGCCGGACCACATATTCCGGAAAATGCCGAAGTGAAGATGCTCCGTTTCCCCATGACCCGGGATAAGCACCAAACCCGTAAAGCCTGGCAGGCGCATTCTGAAACGATCATCGCCGATCTTGAAAAAGGAAAAAACGTGGCCTTCTTAACATTGGGGGACTCTCTGACCTATTCAACCTACGGGTATGTTTTACGACATATTCAGGACAGCGCACCGCATTTTGCCGCTCTGACGGTTCCGGGGATCACCTCCTACCAGGCTTCCGCCGCCAGATTGAATACGCCTCTGGTAGAAGGGGAGGAGTCACTCCTGGTGATGTCCGGTGCCAAGGGCGGCGATCGATTGCGAAGGTTGGCCGGAAAGCCGCAAAATGTCGTCTTTTTAAAAGCATACCGCAATGTAACCGATATCAAGGCGGCCATCGATGAAGTCGGAGACTATCCAAGCTGCGTGGGGATCAAAAGCTGTGGCCAGCCGAATGAGGAGATTGTGTGGGATCTGGAAGAATTGAGCCGTTGTGTGCCCGATTATTGGACATTGATCATCGCAAAGCAGAATAAGAAAAATGGCCTCTCGGAAGGATAGATCTGTTACCAGGCCTTTAATAATTTCGCTGATAATATCCGGCTCGATACTCTTATGCGGTATTTTTCTGGTCCCTGATCTGAACGTCCGCCAGGTCCTTGCCAGGCTTTTGTGGCCGCTGACTCGTCTGATGCTGCTTATTGCCATCGGTCTGTTAATCGGACAGATCATTGAAACGTCCGGATGGACCAAAACCCTGGCAGCTTTGGCCCGGCCGCTTTTTCGATTCGGGCGGCTGGGGGATCATTGCGGGGCCGCATTTACGGCCGCTTTTTTTTCCGGTGTCACCGCCAATGCAATGCTGCTGAACTTTTTCAAAGATGAAAAAATCACGCGCAGGCAGCTGTATTTGTCAAATTTTATCAATCAACTGCCGGCTTTTTTCCTTCATCTGCCGACCACATTTTTTGTCGTCATTCCACTCACGGGCTGGGCCGGTGGAATTTATTTTTTACTTACTTTTTTGGCGGTTATCCTGCGAACGGTGCTGTTTTTGGTTTATGGTCATTTTCAACTTTCACCGGCGGCTGTTGAGGAGATGTTTGAAAAAAAGGGTGAATTTTCCAAAAAAGAAAAAAAGTTTAAAGACATTTGGCAGCGGATTAAATCGCGCCTGCCCCGTCGAATTGCCGGAATTGCAGTTTACGTCGTCCCGATATATATCTTGGTATACATTCTTAATGTCATGGGCATGTTTCAGCTGTTGCGTGAAACCCTGTCGGAGTTTGTGGTTACGACTTTCATTCCCATGGAGTCTTTGTCGGTGATTATTCTCAGCTTTGCGGCTGAATTCACATCCGGCTTTGCGGCTGCCGGTGCCTTGCTTGAAGCAGGTGTGTTGACCATCAAACAAACGGTTCTGGCTTTGCTGATTGGAAATATCCTGGCATTTCCCGTGCGCGCCATCCGGCACCAATTGCCGCGCTATATCGGGATTTTCTCGCCCAAAATGGGCACCCAATTATTGTTGTTGGGACAGGGATTTCGGATAACCAGCCTTGTGGTTGTGGGCCTACTCTATTACTATCTCGGATAAATGGCAAAAAAACTTCGCTCTGGATTTACAACCGGAACCGCCGCCGCCGCCGCCACCAAGGGCGCACTGCGGATGATTCTGGAAGGAAAGCGGCCTTCCAGGGTTCGGATCAGGCTGCTGACCGGTACTGATATCATGATTGCTATCCATATGTGCAGCCGACCCAAGCAGGGCGAAGCCATTTGCAGTGTGATCAAAGATGCCGGTGACGATCCGGATGTGACCCACAAGGCGGAAATTGGCGCCAGAGTCACATTGCTGAATTCAGGTGAACAAGGCGGGACCGCCGAGAGAGTGGAAATTCTCATCTGTGGGGGTGAAGGCGTCGGTCGTGTTACCAAACCGGGTTTGGTAATCGATCCAGGACAGCCGGCGATAAACCCCGGACCGCAAAAAATGATCGCCCAAGCCATCGAGGCGGTACTGAAAAAACACCATCGGGGCGGCACGGTACGCACTGAGATATTTGTACCGCGGGGCAAAAAACTGGCTGAAAAAACGTTAAACGCCCGGCTTGGAATTATTGGCGGGATTTCCATTCTAGGAACTACCGGTGTCGTCCGACCCATGTCCCATGATGCCTTTATTGCCACCATCGAATCTGCCTTGTCGGTAGCACGTGCCTGCGGGCAGGATCGGGTGGTATTGACCACCGGACGGCGCAGTGAGCGATTCGCCCAGGAATTCTACGGTCGGATGGCACCGGAGGCGTTCATCCAAATCGGTGATTTTTTTAAATTGTCATTGGTATCGGCTGTGAAACGGGGATTTCGCCAGATCACCCTGGCGGTATTTTTCGGAAAAGCAATCAAAATGGCCCAGGGAGTGCCCCATACCCATGCGGCCAAGTCAAGCCTGACACTGGACAAGCTCTCTCAATGGACATTGGAGATAACCAAAGATCTAGAATTGTCTCGAGAGATTTCTAGTGCCAATACCGCGCGGCATGGCTTTGAAATTCTCCATGAACATCATCCGGAAGTCATCTCTCATGTCGGGCGGCGAATCATAACGTCGGCCGAACGTTTCGCAGGGCCCAAAATCGAAATTCAGAGCATCATTTTTGACTACGACGGAGCAGTCGCGTTTGACTCGCAACAGCAATAGAGGGTTCTTTTTCCTATGAAAACCGTGACGATCATCGGCATGGGCATGACCCCGCAGGATCTGACAGGCGAACATCTCAAAATTATCGAAGAAGCGGAAATTCTGATCGGTGGGAAGCGGCTACTTGGATATTTTGAGCACTGCAGTGCCCAAAAAAAGATCATCGATAAAAATATTACGGATCTCATCGATTTCATCAAGGACCGGACGGCATCCCGATCCATAGTGGTTCTTGCTTCGGGCGATCCTCTTTTTTTTGGTATCGGCGCTCGCCTGGTAACCGCCCTTGGTGGCGAAAACGTTGTTATTTATCCCAATATTTCATCGGTGGCGGCAGCCTTTGCCCGCATCAAAGAACCTTGGGGCAACGCTCGGGTTATTAGTTTGCACGGCAGAAATAACAAGAGCGTCTTACTTAAGGCCCTGGAAAAAGAAAATGTTGTGGCGGTGTTGACCGATCCGAAAAACAGCCCGGCGCGGCTATCTCAGCGTCTTATTGAAGAAGAATTTATTAATTTCAAAATGTGTGTGCTCGAGTCTTTGGGGACGCCCGAAGAACGCTTCAACTGGTACCGCCTTGATCGTGCCGCTGAAATGGTGTTTGCGGAGCCAAATTTGGTCATTTTAAAAAGGAGTTCTGAAGATCCGATCAGGATCAAAGCGCTTCATCTGGGAATGCCGGATAGTTATTACCATCACCAGCAGGGCTTGATCACAAAATCAGAAATTCGGGCCATCACCCTATCAAAGCTGCGGCTATTGAAGGATCACGTTCTGTGGGACCTGGGCGCCGGCAGCGGTTCGATTTCCATCGAAGCCTCCCTGCTCGTCCCATTGGCTAAGGTATTTGCCATTGAAAAAAAACCGGATAGAATCCAACAAATTGAAATCAACAAGTGTCGCTTTGGGACCCAAAATTTGGAAATCGTGCATGCCGTCCTGCCGGAAGGCCTGGAAGGGCTTCCACGGCCGGATCGAATTTTCATTGGGGGCGGCGGCCGGGATCTAGAAAACATTATCAATGCTGCAGCGACATTCCTCAAGCCCAACGGTCTGATTGTCGTTAATACCGTCCTGATGCAAAATTTACAGACAGCAGCAGAAGCCTTGAGGGGTCTTGATTTTAAGACCAGCGAGATACAGGTGCAAGTCAGTCGAAGTCGGGAGATGCCTTGGGGGGACAGACTTGAGGCGCAGAATCCGGTATGGATCATCACGGGAATGCGGAAGGTGGAATGGGGACTTATTGAAAGCGGAATTCGGAATGCGGAAGGCGGAAAAAAAGAACTCGGCAAACGGGGCTTGGAAAGATAAAGTTACGGGTTTCGTGTTGCGGGTTCGGTGACGTTGATCCGTTATTATATATGACGAATTGTAAATTAAATATCTAAAACAAGAGAACTACGATATGGCGAAAATATTAAAGAAAAAAAATTTATCCGGTAATTCCGAATTTCGCATTCCGAATTCCGAATTCAAGCACCCTGTTCTATTCGTCGGTGCCGGCCCCGGCGATCCGGAGCTCATCACCGTCAAAGGCCAAAGCGCTCTGAAGGCGGCCGATATGGTGATTTATGCGGGATCGCTTGTGCCGGAAGGCTTGCTGCAATGGACCCGCCCCGGCACGGCGGTTTTAAGCAGTGCTGCCATGGATCTCGAAACGATTATCAAGGAGATTGAGAGCGCCCACTTGAATGGCAAACGGGTGGTCCGACTGCACACCGGCGATCCGAGCCTTTATGGCGCGATTTTTGAACAGATGGTTGAACTTCAAAAACGCGGAATTCCGTATAAAGTCATACCGGGGGTTACCGCTGCTTTTGCGGCCGCAGCTGCCCTCGGCCTCGAATATACGCTGCCCGAAGTATCCCAAACGTTAATCCTGACTCGCATGGCCGGACGAACGCCGGTGCCGCAAAAAGAAAACCTGGCGGATCTGGCCGAACACCAGGCCTCCATGGCCATCTATCTCAGCATGTCCATGGTGGACGACGTTGCCGGTATCCTGGCCGGCGCTTACGGTAAGAATGCAGCCTGTGCGGTGGTCTACCGGGCAAGCCAACCGGAAGAAAAAGTCATCGTGACGACGCTAAATAAACTCGCAGAACAGGTTGAAGCAGAAAAAATTACCAAACATGCCCTGATCATCGTTGGAAAAGTTTTGGATGTGAAACCTGAAAATTTAAAACACAAATCAAAGCTGTATGACAGTGAATTCAAACATGGTTGTCGACCGTGAGTAATTTAAGATGGTAGCCCCCGAAAAAGAAAAAATTGCGATCTGGGTCATTACCCCCAATGGCGTAAAGTTGGCCGAGACACTTGTCCATAATCTGGCCAGAGTGGACGTATATATTTCAAAGAAAATTATTGAAACACCGGATAATCATTTATCGTTTCAAAACTTGTCGGTGACCTTAAATCATAAATTTGATCGATATGACGGCCATGTTTTTATCATGAGCACCGGCATTGTTGTGCGTGTCATTGCGCCGTTTATAAAAAATAAGGTGGTAGACCCAGCCGTCGTGGTGGTAGACGACCAGGCCAATCACGCCATCAGTCTTTTGTCCGGTCATCTGGGGGGTGCCAATGCCTTGACCCTTAAAATCGCTGATATCATTGGGGCGGATCCGGTGATCACCACGGCAACCGACGTGAACAGAGTCCCGGCGATCGATGTGCTGGCAAAAGAGAAGAATCTTTTGATTGAAAACTCCCGGGCCATAAAAACAGTGAACATGGCACTGCTCAAGGGCGAAAAAATTTTCGTCCATGATCCCTTCGGTTATCTGGGAAGCAGCTTGCCGCTTATCGAACCTTGCACTTACGGTGCGGCACCAAAAGACCTGAAAAAACACGATCGGCCAAAAGAATTTGCCAACGTCCCCGGTATCTATGTTGACGATGTCATCGTCGACCTACCGCCGGAAGTCCTGGTATTGCGACCGGCCAGCCTGGTGGCCGGTATTGGATGCAACCGCAATACCCCCGTGCAAGAGATGAAAGCGCTCCTGGAAGATGTGCTTGAAGCGCACCATCTGGCCTCATCCAGTTTAGCGTCACTGGCATCCATCGATGTGAAATCCGATGAAACCGGGATGCTCAGCCTATCTGAAAATCTCAACTTGCCGTTGGTTTTCCATAACCGACAGGAATTAAACCAGGTAAAAGAAATCAAAAACCCATCCATAGTGGTGGAAAAACATGTTGGAGTGAAAAGCGTATGCGAAGCATCAGCAATTCTCACAGCCAGGGGCGGGACACTGATCGTTCCCAAACAGTCGACCAAAAACGTGACGGTAGCCATCGCACGAATCAACTTTTTGTCATCGGAATAGGGCCGGGCAGTCCGGAACACTTAACCAAACGGGCGGGTCAGATTTTGGCTTCGGTAGAGGTCGTGGCGGGCTATCACAAATATATTGAGTTAATCCATCCCCTCATCGATGGCAAGGAAATCATCAGCACGGGTATGACCAAGGAGGTCGCACGGGTCGAGGCCGCCATCGAGCAGGCCCTGGCCGGCAAATCCTGTGCCATCGTCTCCAGCGGTGACCCGGGGATTTATGCCATGGCCGGCCTGGTCTTTGAAACCTGCAAGATTAAAGGCATCGTAATTGTCCCTCCGCGTTCAGACCCCAAAGGCACTGATGATAGTAACGTTCTGAGATTAGAAGTCGTGCCCGGTATACCAGCCCTTTGTGCCGGTGCGGCCCTGCTCGGAGCCCCGCTGACCCACGATTTCGCGGCCATCAGTCTGAGCGATCTGCTGACGCCCTGGGAACGCATCGAACAGCGCCTTGAGGCTGCTGCCAGCTCGGATTTTGTTATTGTACTATACAATCCCAAAAGCAAAAAAAGAAACTGGCAATTTGGGAAAGCCCGGGACATCATACTCAGACACCGGGATAAAAATACCCCTGTCGGCATTGTTTCCCGGGCCATGCGTGAGGCGCAACATATTGAAATCGTTACCTTGGATGATATGCATACCGCCGAAGTCGATATGCAAACCACCGTGTTTATCGGCAGCAGCACCTCAAGTAAATATCTTGACTTTATGTTTACGCCCAGAGGATACGCTAAAAAATACGAAATTCAATCATAAAGGATCGGAATAACCGTGTCAGAAAACAATCTTAAGAAAGCCCCCTGCATCGCCGTTTTTGGAACGGGCTCAGATGTTGGCAAAAGTATCGTCGCCACCGCCCTGTGCCGATTATTTGCAAATCAAGGAATTCGGGTGGCACCTTACAAGGCTCAGAACATGTCCAACAACTCGGGCGTTACGCCTGAGGGCCTGGAGATGGGCCGCGCCCAAATCGTCCAGGCTGAAGCCGCTAAAATACCACCCCACGTGGATATGAATCCAATTCTATTGAAACCTACCAGCGATATCGGCTCTCAGGTGGTTCTGTTGGGAAAGGCGGTGGAGAACAGCACGGCCAGTGATTATCACACCAAAAAAGAGCGCCTGTTTGCCACTGCCGGTGCCGCCCTGGACCGGTTGCGGCAGGAATATGATCTGATTGTCATGGAAGGTGCCGGTTCCTGTGCCGAAGTGAATCTCATGCCCCATGATATCGTCAATTTCCGAATGGCCGAGTACGCCGACGCTCCGGTTATTTTAGTCGCCGACATCCATAGGGGCGGGGTATTTGCCCAGATCATCGGTACCTTGAGCTGCCTCGAAAAGACCTATCAAAATCAAATTAAAGGATTCATCGTCAACCGTTTCAGGGGGGATATTCGTCTTTTTAAAGACGGTATCCGCTGGATAGAAGAAAAGACCCACAAAAAAGTATTCGGCGTGCTGCCCTGGTATAACCATATCCAGATCGATCCTGAGGATTCCGTGGTCATTGAAAATCCCCAGAAAGTCTACACTGACGATACGGGCGTTCCGGCGGTTGCGGTCATCCGGTTGCCGCATATTTCAAATTTTACCGACTTTGATCCCTTGATTGCCCTGGATGGCCTGGATCTGTTTTTTTTGGAAAAAGTGCAGACCCTGACAACTTTTAAGGCTGTTATTCTGCCGGGTTCAAAAAACACATGCTATGATCTGCGATGGATTAATTCCGGCGGTTGGCTGGAAAAGCTTACCGGTTACGTGGCCAATGGCGGTCATATCCTGGGAATATGCGGTGGTTATCAGATGATGGGCAATTTCGTGCATGATCCCGACGGGCTGGAGGGAAAACCGGGCACCACAGCGGGGCTAGATTTATTGCCGGTCGAAACCGTATTAAAAGCTCCGAAGACAACGACCCTGACCCGGTTTTACGGTGATTCTATCCAGGGCAGCGGTTATGAAATCCATATGGGCCAAACCAAACGCCATGGCGGCGATCCATTGTTCAAGGTCGTCGAGCGAAACGGTATCGCCTGTGAAGATGCAGACGGATGTGTCTCTGCGGATCAAAAAATTATGGGCACCTACATTCACGGACTGTTTGAAAATCCGACGGTAACCAGATGGTGGTTAAATACGATTGGATTGCCTGATGTCGAAACCGAAACCCTTGAGGGTCTGGAAGCCAAGGACAAGGAATACGACCTGCTGGCCAAGCATTTTGAATCTTATATAGATGTCGAAGGATTGGTTACAACCCTGAACCTTTGAACCTTTTCAATGGAGAAGGATTTTGAATAAAAAAATATTTGTGCTGGGTGGATGCCGCAGCGGCAAAAGCGGTTATGCCCTCGAAACGGCCCAAAAGTTTTCCGGTAATAAAAAAAAAGTGTTTATTGCGACCTGTATTCCCCACGATGATGAAATGAAACACAGGGTCGCCAGACACCAACAGGAGCGCAGCCGGAACTGGCTGACCGTGGAAGCGCCCCTTCACTTGCCGGATGCGATTGTCGAAGCCGGGAACGAGGCCGACGTACTACTGGTCGATTGCCTGACCTTATGGATCAACAATTTGATGATGGAAAATTATGATTCTGAACAGGTACTGGATCAGGTTCAGAGCCTAACCCGGGCAGTGTCGTCGGCTATCTGCCCGCTCATTCTGGTGTCCAACGAAGTCGGAACCGGCATTGTACCGGAAAACAAATTGGCGCGGCTGTATAGAGATTTGGTCGGATGGGCCAATCAAGCCGTTGCCGAATGTGTCGATCAGGTGGTTTGGACAGTGGCCGGCATTCCGATGACCATCAAAGGAATGTCGAATGACGAATGATGAATGACTAAGGATGGTTTCGCTTTGCTCAGTCTTTTTTAACTTGGTAGAATTCCTTATTCGATGTTGGACGTTCAATGTTCGATGTTCATTTTTTAGTTAATCCCATATGAAGATTCAATGTAAATTCATAGGCACCGCTGACGAGAATTGATGCGACACTTCATCTCGGCCATACAATTTATCACCATCCTCCCGGTGGGTCGGGCGGATACCTTTGAACCGGCCAAAATGATACCGTACTTTCCAATTGTCGGTCTTTTTCTGGGTCTGTTGACGGCGTTATTTGATCAATTGGCGACCGCCTTATGGAGTCGGCCGGTGGCTTCGCTGTTAGAGGTTCTCTTTTTGGCCGTGCTTACCGGCGCCTTTCACCTGGATGGTCTGGGCGACTCGGCTGACGGGCTTTTAGGGCAACGGCCCAAAGAAAAAGTTTTGACCATCATGAAAGACAGTCGCCTGGGAACCATGGGCCTGGTAGCAATTGTGTTTGGCTTAGCCCTGAAGTGGGCCGGCATTGCCGGCTTGGATGCCAACCGCACCTTACTGCTGGTCATCGTACCGGCTTATGCCCGTGGCGGCATGCTGTTCGGAATGCGATTTCTCGAATACGGCCGGCCGGCCGGCGGCACGGGGGTGGATTTTTTTGCAAACAAACTGAAGTGGTCTGCATTCTGGGGTTTAGCTGCTCCGGTGGTGATGTCAGGGTTTCTGGGGTGGAGTGCATTGTGGTTGAACGTGAGCTTTGCCGCTTTAACAGCCCTGTTAATTTGGTATTACACCCGGCGATTGGGATGTGTTACCGGCGACATGCTCGGTGCAATGGCGGAGATCCTGGAGTCGGGTCTGTTTTTGCTGGTTTCCATCGGAGGGGCCGGCTGAATCACCGACACGGAGGGTATTTTCTCATTTCCTACTGTAAAAATATTAATCAATTTTCTGAGAGATATATTCATATCTTACCTAAAATAATTGTATATAATCATATGATGCCAAGGATACCCGCTTTCGGCAGCAGATCAGAAATGGAAACCGAGGACTTGACAGCACTGCGGGTGGCCTGCTGATGATAGAATGGCTGACCCCATGGTATATTCTTCTGGCGGCATTTATCCTTGATATCATGCTGGGAGATCCTCACTATTTACCTCACCCGGTGCGTTGGCTGGGAAAGGCAATTGAAATACTGGAGCCGCCCTTCCGCAGAATTCACCCTAATTTGACCATTTGCGGTGGAATGTATGCCGTCGTCCTCATTCTGGGGACATGGCTGTTGACATTTATGGTTTTAGCCGCCGCCTACGGTGTTCATCCATTTTGTAAAACTCTAATTGACATCATTCTAATTTATTACACAATTTCGATTCGCTCGTTAGATGATGCCGCCATGGAAGTTGAGCAATGTCTGCAAAAAAAGCAGGTTCAGGCGGCCAAAAAAAAAGTTGCCATGATCGTGGGTCGGGATATCGATAGCTATAATGAAGAAGGACTTGCCCGGGCCACCGTTGAAACTGTTGCCGAAAATCTGGTTGATGGCGTCACGGCGCCGCTGTTTTTCGCAGCTATCGGGGGTGCCCCGTTGGCATTAGCCTATAAAATGATCAACACCCTGGATTCCATGGTCGGTTATAAAAGCGACACCTATCTGCAATTCGGCAAGGCGTCTGCCAAAATTGATGATGTTTTCAATTACATACCGGCACGGCTGACCGTTCCGGTTGTGGCGCTGGCGGCTCAGATCCTGGCCGGCCGTGGAGAACGGTCACTCATAACGGCCGTCTGTGAGGGCGCCAATCACGCCAGTCCCAATGCCGGCTATTCGGAAGCAGCCTTTGCCGGCGCACTGGCTGTAAAATTGAATGGTCCCAATTACTACAACGGAAAATTAGTTGAAAAACCTTTCATCGGCGTGCACTTCGGTCAATCCTCACCCGGGCACATCAAAAAAGCCTGCGATATGATGATTTTATCCTCGCTTCTGTGGTTGATTTTGCTGATGGGGGTAGGGGCCCTCTCGAGGCTTTTTTTATAAAATTTATAGGCTTTTAGCCAATTTTTTATAAGAACATGATGTAAGAAAAGGTTTCAGATTTTAGCGATACTTTTACAAGAATGCGGCCATTACCTGGTGGGATCGACTTCCAGCCGCGAATATCGCAATGGGATCGTGCTGCCGTCTTTAATCGCCGCTGGAAGCCGCTCCCACAAAGGTAGATAACCCAGTTAGACCAAAGTGTTATTGTGGTAACAATTTGCGGCATTAAATAATCAGCGCGCTTAGTCTTTTATTTGTATTGAATATTGACGATTGAATATTTATGGAATCCTATCAATTTTGATAAACTCGTAAAAAGTCAATTCTTCCGCGTTACCGTCATTCCGGTGAAGGCGGGAATCCGTGCGCCTGGAAGCAGGCGCAACCTGGGAGGTGAAAGTCCTCCTCCAGGAGATGCCCGCTCCTGGTAGCCGAAGGTAACTGCGTCACCGCGAGGTGGGGTGGAGAGCAACCCGAGGCGAATACACAGTCCATAGCAGTCTTGCGAACACGATTCGGCCGCACGCGGCGACGAGCCTGCGGATTCAAGGCGAAGTCCGGACCGGGATCGAAAGCTTGCCCCAGGTTGGCCAAAACCCCGCGAGTGACCTCGTGTCACCCGGAAGCGCAGTGATCTCGGAAGCCCATCACGCTGGACGGGCAGCAGAAAAGCGATGATGGGGTGCGTCAGGTGTTTGGTGACAGAATGTGTGGAAGGTTGTGCGGTGTGAACCAGGGAGACCTGCCCGATAGAAGGTTGGCGTTCATTCTGCCTGATAAGCAGACGAAGAGCCGGTCGGGCAGGAGTCAGAGCGTCCGTAGTAGCGAAGAAGCGGGGTAATGCCCGTGGAGTCAAGGGACGCAGGAAGGTGGATAGGTGAAGGCCATAACGTGCGAAAACAAATCAGCGACAGTGTCTGAAAGGACTACACAAGCAGGAGAAGCCCATCCCGGCCAATGGGACTGGGTGGAACGTACGGTATGGACGGATCGTATGCTGGAGGCCCTCGACAAGGGGGTGAAAGGAATATTTTCGGGACCTTGGGTATTTTAGCCTTTACGATGCCCATTGTGCCTTGCTTCAGTCCTCATGAGGATAACCATCGACCGGAGAGCCGGATGCGGGAAATCTGCATGTCCGGTTCGGAGGGGGGGAGAGCCTGGGTAACCTGGCTTTCCCACCCCTATAGAAACTTCAGCTCATTCTGGATACCGGATCAAGTCCGGCATGACGATTCGACGACTTTTTACGAAACCGTCAATTTTAGTCTATGAATAATTTTCCAATTCGCCACAAACGGATAAGGTATTGAAACGATTTTAATAATAAAGATGGAGTAAAGCGACTCCGCCGATCTTCAATCTTCAATGGATTGCCGGGATAGTGAAATAAAAAATAACGAAATATCGGTCAAATAACTATCCATCATTAACCAAATCGCTGTCTCTTATACACATCTCCTAGCCCACGAGACTGTGTTATTAATCGCGTAAGCCGACTTCTGCTGAAACACAGGGTGGGGGGGGGGGGGGGGGGGGGGGGGGGGGGGGGGGGGGGGGGGGGGGG
>JARFPZ010000096.1 GCA_029288035.1 Desulfosarcina sp. | reverse complement strand
CGGCAATTTCACCTACTTATATCCGGTTTAGGTATTGATACAGATAATCTGCAATTTGGGATGTTGCCTTTAATATTACTCGTGCCTTACTTGCGTCGATGTTCTTGCCTATCGTCATGGCGCAAACAGCATTAAGATCTCAGGTTTTCGTTATTTCCTTTCCAGGACCCAATTGGATGTTGATACTAATTTTTGAGGGGTCCAACTGTTTCCTGTCAGCTTTGTTCAGCACCCTGCTCACGAGCTGACCTAGCATGGCGGTAGCAGATAAACCGCCACCGATTAATGCAAAATCAAAGCGCATGATACCCAAACGTTATGATGTTATTGAGTGTATTAAATTGTTATGGGAGGTTTTTCCTATCATTGTACTGATTTTTTACCCATATTGATATTGTTAAAAAAATACAAATGTTAAGACTGAAAAAAGTGTACTACAAACACCAAACAATAAGCAGTTACAGTAAAACTTCAAATATTTTGAACATCTTTGTCGCCAAATTTGCAAATAATTCCCGTTTTTTCTATTAGCTGAGGTAATAAATGAAATCCAAAATAACTGTAGCGCTCGTCATTTTAGCCTTTGTCACCGGTAGATTTGTTTTGCCCACTCATGCTGCTGAAGTGGAGGGAATTTACTACGATGAGAGTTACATAGCAGATAACTTAAAGTTAAGGTTAGTCGGTGTCGGACTCCTTCGCTATTGGGGCTTTAAAGCCTACACCGGTGCTTTTTATCTGGAGGAAGGCGCCCCCATAAACGATGCCTTAGCCGATACGGCCAAGCGAATCGAGCTCGAATATTTTCGGTCTATCAAGGGCAAGGATTTCGGACCGGCAACCAACAAGAGCATTGCAAAGAATGTGGATTCTAATACGTTTGAGCGCCTACGCTCTCGGATTGACTACCACAATTCACTTTACGAGGATGTACAGCCGGGGGACCGCTACTCGCTGACGTATGTTCCGGGCAAGGGCACGGAGCTATCTCTAAATGGCGAGCCTAAAGGGCTCATCGAGGGCGCTGACTTTGCAGCGGCCGTATTTTCTATCTGGCTGGGTCCCAAACCGATAAGCAAATCGTTTAAACAGCAAATTTTGGGACGATAACCGACAAGAAAGATTAAAGGTCATCACTGTGAAAATATTTAAAGCAACGTTTCTGCCACTAATTTTGATAGTAATCTCCGGATGTCAGACAATGAAACCAATACATACCGTCGAAAAAGTCGATCTCAACCGTTTCATGGGTGACTGGTACGTCATCGCCAACATACCAACCTTTATTGAAAAGGAAGCTTACAACGCCATCGAAACCTACCGGCTTGAGGATGATGGCACCGTGGCTACCACGTTCAGGTTCAACAAGGGCAGCATGGATGGACCGCTCAAGGAGTATCATCCACGTGGGTTTATCCGGGATAAGGAATCAAACGCGGTATGGGCGATGCAGTTTATCTGGCCGTTTAAGGCAGAGTACCGAATTGTATATCTCTCTGACGACTACAGCAAAACCGTTATCGGGCGCTCCAAGAGAGATTATGTCTGGATAATGGCCCGCAAGCCTGCAATTTCCGATGAAGACTATGCTGCTATTGTGGATTTCTTGCAGGAACAAGGCTACGACACCAGCAAGTTGCAAAAAATACCGCATGAACTTGAAGATTGACATTAATTAAAAACTTTTTAGTTTCAAGTTAGCAACCAACAGAAACCTCAAAATAAAGGTGATAAAATGAATAAAAATGAATGTCGATTAGAACGCGTATCTAATGTAACGGTAGGCTTTGTTCTCATGTTTGTTGGCTTATTATTTGTTGTAACCGGAATAACCGTCTTGCCCGTGATCGGCCTCCTAATTGCCGTGCCCGTATTGGTACTTGCGGGTATATTTTTGGTATCACCTCGCAGCAAGGCTTGCTCAATTATTGCCCAAAAAACACGCGGTGTGATAAACAATTGAGCAAATTCAGAACAACTGATGTATCGTAAATTTACGCCTATTTTTACTGCAAACTTTGTAGGTACTCTATATACCAGCACCTCATTAGAAGTTATTCCAATTGGGGTCAGGAGCCCTGAAAATAGGGTGCGATGAACTCAGTCCTGGAATTCACCCCTAGTGGACTTTACTGCCGTGAAGGGGCTTTTCATATTGACCCCTGGCGGCCTGTAAAAAAGGCCGTCATCACCCACGCCCATGCCGATCATGCCAGGGTAGGAAGTCGGTCGTATCTGTGTGCAAAGGAAAGTCAGCGGTTATTACAAGCAAGACTCGGCTGTGAGACCAACATCGAAACCCTTGATTATGGTGAAGTCAGGACCATTAACGGCGTCAGCCTTTCCCTGCATCCCGCCGGGCATATACTGGGATCGGCCCAGGTAAAAGTTGAACACAAAGGTAACATCTGGGTAATTTCCGGTGATTACAAGACGGAAATCGATCCGACCTGTACGCCATTGGAACCGCTTCGTTGTCACACCTTCATCAGTGAATCCACTTTTGGGTTGCCAATATTCAAGTGGCCGTCGCCGGAGCAGGTCGTAAAGGAGATTAATTCCTGGTGGCGGTCAAACAGGGATCAACAACGAACCAGCATCCTGTTTGCCTACGCCCTGGGCAAAGCCCAGCGGATACTAAAAGGTTTGGATGATTCTATCGGGCCGGTTCTCACCCATGGTGCCATTGAAAAGATCAACCAATGCTATCGTGACGTTGGTATCAACTTACCTGACACCCGATATGTTGGTGCATTTGAAAAAGGTGATCTCCCCAAGGATGCCCTGGTGATTGCCCCGCCATCGGCCGACAATCCAGCCTGGATGCGCAAATTTCCGCAACGCTCAAGAGCCTTTGCCTCCGGATGGATGCGTATTCGGGGCAATCGCCGACGCAGATCTGTCGACCGGGGATTTATTCTCTCGGATCACAGTGACTGGGGTGGTCTGGTAGACACCATTGCTGCCAGTGGTGCTGAAAAAATTATGCTCACCCACGGATATGCGACCGAAATGGCCCGCTGGCTGCAGGAAAAAGGGTACAACGCAGAAGCCATCCCGACTGTTTCTGATGTTACGCCGGGGGTCAACGGGGGTGAGGCATGAAAGCTTTTGCAGAGCTCTACAGTAAGTTAGACGAAACCACCAGCACCAATCGCAAAATCAAAGCCATAGTCGACTACTTCAGATGCGCGCCGGAAGAAGATGCCATCTGGAGTGTCAGTTTTCTGATCGGCCGCAGGCCGCGCCAGGTTGTTCCCACCCGTAATTTAAAGCAGTGGGCGGCCGAATTGTCCGAAGTACCCGAGTGGCTTTTCGCAGCCAGCTATGATGTTGTCGGGGACCTGGCGGAGACCATTACCTTGTTGCTGCCCGGCGCCACCGCCACCAGTGAACGTCCCCTCCATCAATGGGTTGAGCGGAACCTGCTCCCCTTACGAAAGATGGACCCGGAAGACCAGCATCGTGAAATTCTCAGTGCCTGGAACCGGATGGATGAATCCCAGCGCTTCGTATGGAACAAGCTTATCACCGGCGGTTTTCGGGTGGGCGTTTCACAAAGGCTGGTGGTACGGGCCCTCTCGGATTTTAGCGGTGTCGATGCTGCGGTGATTGCACATCGGCTCATGGGGGAGTGGCCGGCGACAGCTGACACCTACCAACGGATTCTTTCGCCCGATACCCGGGATGCGGACATCAGCCGACCCTTCCCGTTTTATTTGGCCTATCCGCTGGCAGACAATTTGATTGAACTGGGAGCTTTAGATCGCTGGCAGGTGGAGTGGAAGTGGGACGGTATTCGAGGTCAGGTAATCAAGCGCAGCCATCAGGTCTTTATATGGTCGCGGGGAGAAGAATTGGTATCCGAAAAATATCCCGAACTGGCGGACGCCGCAACGCAGTTGCCTGACGGCACTGTGCTGGATGGTGAGATTTTGCCATGGAAAGACGATCGGCCCCTGCCGTTTTCGCAACTTCAGCGTCGAATCGGCCGCAAAACCGTCGGCAAGACGCTGTTAAAGGAAGTGCCGACAGCCTTTCTGGCCTATGACATATTGGAATTTAACGGAGTGGATCAGCGTCAACAGCCGCTGTCTCAGCGTAGAAACCTACTAAACCAAACGCTAGTAGACTTTCCGAACAATCGTTTTATCCTATCCCCGCTGGTCACGGCGCATACCTGGGATGACTTGAAGATTCTGCATGGCGAATCCCGCCGCCGCGGTGTGGAAGGGTTTATGCTGAAGCGATACGATTCGGTTTATCAGGTCGGTCGCCGGCGAGGCGACTGGTGGAAATGGAAAGTCGATCCTCTGACTGCAGATGCGGTTCTGATTTACGCCCAGAGAGGCCACGGAAGGCGGGCCGGCCTTTATACGGATTACACCTTCGCCGTCTACCAGGGTGATTCTCTGGTACCCTTTGCCAAGGCCTATTCCGGTTTAAGCGATAAGGAAATCAGAGAGGTGGACCGCTTCATTCAGCGCAATACATTGGAACGCTTTGGGCCGGTACGATCAGTGCGACCGGAGCTGGTCTTTGAAATCGCCTTCGAAGGGATTCAGGAATCTTCGCGGCACAAGTCCGGTCTGGCCGTTCGTTTTCCAAGGATCTCTCGCTGGCGTCGCGACAAGAAGATCGAAGAGATCGATACCATTGAAAGGCTCAAAACGCTCCTGCTGTCATCCTGACCATCAAGAGTGGAATACACTAGTTGTTTTAACTTGAATTTGCTATTATTTGTTTAAGATTGGCAAAAACCATGAGATTGAATGCCATTGAAAAAACCGATCGACCGTCAGGAAAGTACGACATCGCCCAACGATGGTTCCACTCTCGAGGTTGGACACCCTTTGATTTTCAGTGCAAGGCCTGGGATGCCTATTTGGCTGGAAAGAGCGGTTTGATACACGCACCAACCGGGATTGGCAAAACCTATGCCGCCTGGTTCGGCGCGATATTGGAATGGATGAAGGGTACGCAGCCCTATCCGGCGATGCTTCGCCAAAAGGTCGCGCCGCGGATCAGAGTGCTGTGGATAACCCCTTTGCGGGCATTGGCGACGGACCTTCAGGCGGCCCTATTACAAGTCGTCCGGGACCTCGATCTGCCGTGGTCTGTCGAATGCCGGACCGGAGATACAGCTGCCTCCGTGAGAAACCGCCAGAAAAAACGTCTCCCCACCGCGTTGGTCACAACCCCGGAAAGCCTAAACTTGCTGCTGTCCTACCCTGCTGCCCGGGAAAAGTTTAACAACCTGCGCCTGGTGGTGGTCGACGAATGGCACGAATTGATGGGGTCCAAACGGGGTGTCATGGTGGAAGTCGCATTGGCGCGACTGAGATCCTGGAGGCCGAACCTGAAGATATGGGGATTGTCCGCCACGATGGGCAACACGGGAACTGCCATGAGCGTATTATTGGGATGAACATCGGAACCATTACCGCCGATGCCGCTGTCCTGGTAAAATTTGTAAACGGCCGCCGTCTGGGATCGGTTGAAGAACGGTTTGTTTCCAAACTCAAACGCGGAGATGTGTTCGTATTTGCCGGGCGTCTGCTCGAATTTGTTCGAATCAAAGACATGACCCTCCGGGTTCGTAAGAGCCAATCCCCGAAAGGAGTGGTTCCCCAGTGGATGGGCGGTAGAATGCCCCTTTCCACCGAGCTGGCTTCGGCCGTCAGAGGTCAGCTGGACCGTGCCGCCCGTGGCGTTTTTGACAGCCCTGAAATGGAAGCCTTGCGCCCGATTCTGGAACTGCAGGCCCGCTGGTCGATGATCCCCACAAAACAAGCACTGCTGATTGAAAAATGGGTCTCCCGGGATGGGCATCACCTGTTCATTTTTCCCTTTGAGGGGCACCTTGTCAACGAAGGTCTGGGCGCTCTGTTGGCCCATCGAGTGACTCGCTCGATCCCGTTGACGCTTTCCATCGCCGTCAATGATTACGGTTTGGAGCTGCTGTCCGACCGGGAAATCCCGTTAGCACCTTTTGAAGATCTCAGCATTTTCAGCACCGACCGGCTTCTGGAAGATATTCTTGACAGTGTCAATGCAGCCGAAATGGGTCGCAGGCAGTTTCGCGAGATCGCCCGCATTGCGGGATTGGTGTTTCAGGGTTATCCCGGTCGACCCAAGAGTGGCGGCCAAGTACAGGCTTCCAGCGGACTGCTATACAAGGTGTTTGAACGTTTTGAGCCGGATAACTTACTCCTCGAGCAGTCTACCCGGGAAATCCTGGAGCGGCAGCTCGAATTTCACCGACTTGAGCGTAGCCTGCACCGAATGGCACGCGCAGATTTGCACTTGATCGAGACATCGCAGATCACACCGCTGGCCTTTCCGATCATGGTCAATCGCCTGCGCACCCGGATCAGCTCAGAAAAGCTGGCAGACCGCGTCAGGCGTATGCTTCTGCAGCTGGAAAAGAAAGCAAATGCGAAGCCTGTCGGTGTTAATTCTTAAATCTGATTCTTGTGGCATATGTCTAAATTCAAAGAAGAAACTCTCCTCGGTCAACACCTGATCCTGTTTCCCGATCGGACCCTTTTCTGGCAGGAAGAGAGATTGCTGGTCGTGGCCGACCTTCATTTCGGTAAAGCGCAAATCTTCAGAGAATACGGTATTCCGATACCCGGGGGAACAACCGCTGACGACCTCGAGCGATTATCATACCGAATGGATCAGCTTCAACCGCGCAAGCTTCTTTTTCTGGGCGATTTGGTACACGGCAGGATTAATGACCAAAACAATCTCGGTCAGTTGGTAGATGAATGGCGATGTCGTCACAAGCGGGTCGAATTATTGCTAGCCCCCGGAAATCATGACCTCCGCTCCGGCGATCCTCCCGCTCAATTCCGGTTCGATCATGTGGCGACTGAAATCGTACTGGGTTCTTTCATTTTCACCCACCAACCAAGATTGAACAGTTCGTTTTATGGAATTGCCGGGCACCTGCACCCGGCAGTCACCCTAACAGCACAGGCAGGCTTGAAAGAGAGGTTGCCGTGCTTCTGTTTCGGCCCTCGGGGGGCATTGTTACCGGCTTTCGGCAGTTTCACCGGAACTCAGCTGATCCGCCCTTCCTCAGAAAACCGGACTTATGTTATTGCCGGTGATGAGGTCTTTGAGATGTAAAACAGGGTAATATCTCAATCATTATAATTATTTATGACTGCCACCAGGAAAGAGAGTTTTAATTCTGATGAGTTATCTTCTACCATATGCCAACCTGGCCATAAGCTGGGGACTTTTCATTTTAATTTGGCTGGTGCAATTAATTATTTATCCCGGCTTTCATCGCATCACATGCGAAGCCTTCGCAGCCTATCATCGATGGTACGTTATACGAATTTCATCGGTTGTATTACCACTGATGCTCGCCGAGCTGATACTGACCGTATGGTGGATCCGATCCGACGACTACTCGCTAGTATCCGTTTTAGCCGGAGTTTTGGTTCTGATCGTCTGGCTTTCAACATTTGTGCTACAGGTTCCGATCCACAATCGGCTGAAAACAGGCAAGGAGGATAGGGAAATTCGACGTTTGGTGACGACCAATTGGATACGAACGGCAGCCTGGAGTTTGAAAGCCGCCACCGTTTCAATTAATACAATCAGCAGCACATTTTAGCTGATCGCTCATGTAAAAGTATGTTGGCAAAGCTTCTTTTTTGATTAAATGGTCCGCCTTTGGTAAATTTGATTTAAAGGTGATGATCTAAATTTCTATCATACGCAATCAATGCATATAGTATTGTTGGGAACAATATGTTGACAACTTAAAATAGAGGCTTACCCTATTGGTCGAAGACCTGATAGGATAAACAGGATGTAGACATAAAATTTTATAAAAATTATGATAATTCTGCTGAAAGTCCGCCTTCAATTTGGCGGATAAATCCTGTCTAAAATGAAATATCTCCACGCCAAGCCGCGGATTATCATGGTTTTAGGATTTAGCTGACTGTTATCGCAGCAAGCTGCGGGGAATTAAACCCAGGAGAGATTAAACTGGTACAATCAACGTTGGGGTTGAGGTGCACTTAATTACCCGATCAGCCACGCTGCCAAAGTCAAAGTGAGATTCGCTGCCGCGGCTGGCCATTACAATGAGATCGATCTCTTCTTCTTTGATCAGCTTGAGAATTTCGCTGGATGGTTCCCCGACGCTGATATGTCGTATATAGAGGGGGCAGGCGTTGAGAAATTTTTCACATATTTCGTCCAGGCGCGAATGCGCGGTTTGTTTCTCCCATTCCTGCATTTTCTCAATATCGGCGGGATCATAGTCGCCATAAGATGCACCGAAAGCGGGGTAATCTTTTAGAACGTATAAAATATGAATTTCGGCCTGATATTTTTGTGCCAGGGAGGTTACCACCGGCAGGGCCTGGGCCGCATTTTCTGAAAAATCGGTTGGCCATAAAATTCTCTTAACATCCATATAGTTATCCTCCTGATTGCGGTTTAATCGTTAACAGATTTCTTTATGGCTACAAAGTTGCGAGGGGCAAGTTAGTATTTGAGCAAAGCAGTAATTGGACTGACGCCACCGACTTTGTAGCCTTTTTTCTATTACAGAAGCCCTTTGTTTTTCAATGCATGAATGGCTAAAAACGTATTCCATTGGGAGCTTTCGGCTTCAGCGAGCCATTTTTGGCGGGCATAAAGCCCCGCCGGTGTCCGACTGTACCGAAATATCTGATAGGGATCGTTTCGTAGTTTCATCGATGAATCTATTCTAAAATACTGATTGAGTAGTTTAACACATTCATTTCTTGGATTACATAATAAAGATTAAAATTCAACAAAAAGAATGGATTTCGAAACGGATCTGACCCGTCATCATTCCTGATCAGGCCCCGACTGCAAATGGGTCTGTAAAACGCTCGTAAGATTATCGACACATTCGTCGATGGTGTTGTAAACATATCCGGCTAAAAGCTGTCCGTTATCATAAACATCGATGGCCGGTGTAAAGGGCGGTTTGGCCATCAGTGCATTGATCACTACGTTGAAATCAGCGCTTCGGCTGGCCAAAACGATGCCGTCATCCGGCGGATTATCAGGAGAATGTTCGGGAATGGGCTGGGGTTCACCTGCGGGTCTGTCGTATAACATCTGGTGGCGGACACTTGGCGGCAGGTAAATGGACGTTACGGAAGGCGGCACTGATAATTTTCGACGGAGTTGTTCGAAAAATACGGCTTCCTGATCGGTGATCCTGCGAAATGTAATCAAATGACCTTCTCGAAGGTAGGGAGCCATTTGAGAAAGGATTTTTTTAAGCAGGTTATGCCAGCCCTGTACAAAATCATTGCGGCCGGCCGGTGAACGGTGTTCAATGACCTCGGCGATATGTGAATCAGTTTTATGACTAGGTTGTTTCACGGCAGTTATCCCTCGATGGTTATACGACTCATTTTTCAAATCTCGCGCGCAATCGCTCCACCCTCCGGCGGTTTTCACCAAAGTCATAATAGCCTGTGCGAGATGCGGACCTAACATGAATGATTTTTTTGTCGGGTGGAAAGAAGAACGTTACATCATCGACAAAGCGGAAGATTGAGGTCCGAAATTCAGCATGGATATAATCCGTTTCAACTTTCGCCAAATGTACCCGGGGTATCCTTTTCAGTATCTCGAGGAGTTTTCGCCGGGCACCGGCCGTATTGGTGGTATAATGCAACGGTTCGATAAAATGTGCATTGTCCACGCTTTGGCTTGAGACACAATTGGGCGAATCCGGGCAGGGTAAACATTTGTTTGATATATCCGCTGAACCGGCTCCAGCATGCGACCTTTTCATTTAAATACCTTAACAACCGATATTTGAATTAATACTGCCCTTCTATCGGTCTACGTTATATTGGCAGAATTGATGATATATTTTTCTCGTAAAAATTTAAAGTAAGACAAATATTAGACATTTCAAGTCAGGTCACGCCACTCGACCGATCGGCCAGTATTTTGTTGTGACGGGTTATTTTTCTCTTGGGTGGCTTCGCTTTTCAATTTCGGTTTTTTTCACCTCGTCCATCCCCACAGAAGGCTCGTTCGGGATTTGTTGTGTGTTAAGATCCCTTTGCAAATTTAGCCTCTCGTTTAGCATCTATGTCATTAATTTTCAATTGATTGATTTGGTCCGAGTCAGCTCTCCTCGCGGTGATTTGCGGCCAAAGATTCGGTTAATAAACGCTTTCAATTGTTCGAAGGCTTCGTAATTGGCCGGTGTAATTAGAAGTGTCAATACCGTCGCGCTAATCAGACCTGACACAAAGGCCGTCGCCATGGGGGACCAGGAAATGGATTTGCTGGGGATCCCGATGGCCATGGGCAGCAGGCCCAAAGTGGTCGTGATGGTGGTGATCAGGACGGGTCGCATACGGGCTGCGCAGGATTCGATGATGGCCTGACGTAAAGGTTTCCCCTGGCGAACGCGCACATTCATGAAGTCGATCAGCAGTAGTGAATCGTTGACTGCCAGACCGGCCAGACCGATAATGGCCAGAAAACTGCCGAGAGTGAAGGTCGTGCGGGTGATCAACAATCCGAAGACCACACCGATCAGTGCCATGGGTACCGACGAGATGATGATCAGCGGCTGGACATAGTCTTTGAACTGGGTCGCCAGAACCATATAAATCGCAAGCAGTGCAATGAAAAAGGCCATGGTCAGCGATGCGTAGGACTTGCTGGTGGATTCAAATTCACCGCCATAAGCCAGTGTGATCCCGCTAAATTCATCGGCTCGGGATTTTTCAAAATTATTTACCAGAACCTGTACCCTGGCCGGAGAAAGCCGGGAACCGGGCTTGATATCGGCGGTCAGTGTAATTGTTGGTTTCCCTTTGTAGCGTGAATTTACATCGGGTTCATAGACCGGTTTGACCTCAATCAAATCTCTTAAAAGAACCGGGGAGGTACTGTCTTCGACCACCGGTATGCCGAGAATATCCAAGGGTTCGGCCAGACCGGCACCGCTCATATTGCCCTTATCCGATGCGCGTGCAATACGCACCATCAAATCGACCTCTTCATCGATCGTACGAAATTTGCCTGCGTACTGACCGTTCAACGCGCCAGCAACCATCCGGGTGACCGTCGCCGGTTGCAATCCGAACTCGAAAACGGCTTCCTGTTTGGGTACAAATTTAAACGTCTTGTGAAAATTCGGCCGGTTGTCGGCCAGATCGATCAAATCGGCCAGTTCCGGTTCCTGCTGCATGAAGGCCATTAACCGGTCCCCGGCATTGACAGCATCTTCCAGGGTGGTGCCCGTTACCCGGATGTTGACGGCCTTTCCCGTGGGAGGGCCATCACTTTCCTTGAACACCCTCACAATGGGTACCAATTCGCCGTCCGGATATTTCTGTTGTACAAATTCGGCAAGCTTGCGACGGATGACGTCCAGGTGCAGGATTGGATCATTGGAAGGATTTTCAGGAAAGTCACGGAGCCTGTCTTCCGGCAACGTCACCACAATTTGGCCGAAATGGCTGCCGTCGTGGCGGGTGTAATCCTCATCTTCGTAGTAACCGGCGCTCCCTGAGGTTGAATGGGCCTGAGAAGCTCCCAGGGACATAATGTAGCCGGACACATCGCGGACGATGGCATCCGTTTGTTCAATGGCGGTTCCGACCGGGGTGGTAATAGTCACATGATAGCGAAAATAGTTACCCGGAAAAAACTCGACCTTGATTAATGGCAACACGCCCGTGGCCGATAACACCAAAATTCCGACGGCCGCGATGAGAATGAGGGTCATCGCCGTAAAGGTAATGATTTTGTGGTTTAAAATCTTTTCAACCGCCCAACGGTAAGCCTTCCAGAAAGGAACAAATAGGCCACTTTCCAGGTGCGAAAAAGCATCGGCTGCGTCATGTTGCTGCAGTTTCCGAACGGCTTGCGAACCATCCCTGGGTCCCCATTCCAAAAAATGAATCGGCAAAATGAACAACGCTTCGATCAGGGACGCCAGCAAAGCATAGGTAACTGTTTTAGGGATATAAGCAAAGAACTCACCGGTAGAGCCGGTCATCAGCAGCATGGGTATAAAAGCCAGGATGGTGGTCAAGGCCGAGGCGAAGACTGGTAACATAACCTCGGCGGTACCTTCGATGACGGCTATTTTTCTTGACTTTCCCATTTGAAAGTGGCGATAGATGTTTTCAACGATGATCACTGCATCATCCACCATGATGCCGGTGACCAAAACAAAGGCAAACAGGCTGATGTTGTTTAGCGACACTCCCGTAAGTTTCATCATCAGCACGCTGCACAAAAAGGCAAACGGTATGCCGATAGCGGTCAGCATGGCATTGCGAAAACCCAGGGTGATCCACAAAACGATCATCACCAGGCTCATACCGAGGAGCAAGTTCCCCCCCATTGTGTTCAGTGAATCATTGATTTCGATAGTTGAGTCGTTTGTGAAAACGACCTGGATGCCATCGCGCGCGTGCTTTGCTTCAAATTGCCGGGCTACATTTTTAACGGTCTCAGAAATATCAATAGCGTTTCCGTTTTCTTCCTTGGTGACCGCCAATCGAACGGTACTCTGACCGTTGACGGAGGGAATCACCGACGGATCACGGTGACTTAAGCGGGCACTGGTCACCAGATTAGCGACGCGTATGAAATTGCCGTCGCCGTCCCGGCGGACGACCGTGTTGAGGACCTCTTCTTGAGAATTCAAGCGGTCGCCGGCATCCAGCATATATTCCCATTCACGGGTCCGGAAACGCCCGGTGGGTATCTTGGTGTTGGCAGAGCGAATGGCATCAACAACCTGCTGGAAGGTGACGCCGTATCGGCGTAATTTGTCCGTATCCAAAGAAACATGAAATTCGGTATCGTATTCTCCCTCGATTTTGGCATCGCGAACATCTGGAATCGTCAGCAAAGTGGTTCGCAATTCTTCCGCATACCTTTCCAGGCTGCGTTGAGACAAATCACCCTTAATGTTGACGATCACCACCGGCAGCCAGACATTGGTGTCCAGGTACATAAATGTGGGTTCGTCCGCATCCGGCGGCAGCTCATCCTTGATGTTCAGCACCCGGAAGCGCAGTTCATCGTACCGGGCGCGATAGTCCGAATCATCCAGGAATTTTACGTCCACCGACGAAAAATTGCGGTAAGAATCCGATTTGATGTATTCGACGTCTTCCAGCCCATCGAGTGCCTTTTCAATCTCGACTGTCACCAGCTGTTCGACATCATCGGCCGATGCGCCGTAGTACACCGTATTAATGAAGACGTTGCCCATGTCCACGACCGGCATATTTTCCAGCGGTGTTGTAAAGATACTAAAGGCTCCGGCGACAACCAATATAACAAAG
>JARFPZ010000632.1 GCA_029288035.1 Desulfosarcina sp. | reverse complement strand
GTCACGGTAAATCACGACCCTGTGCAGGTTGTTGCCGCCGGTGTTGGAGGTCCATTCATACCCGATAAACGCTGTAAAAAGGCCCGGCTCGTTGTATTGCTCGGCCGCCTCGATGGTCTCCTCCCAGGCAGAGCGGTAGGCGGAGCTGCCGGGTAGCGACTTGAGTTTTTCGGGGAAGGTGCCCTGGGAGAAGGCCACAATGATCTCTGTGGCCGCCTTCACACCCTCCTGTCCGCCTGTCTGGATCATCTCATACCATTTCTTGCCAGTCGGATCGGCCAGAAACTCCGGATCGCCCTCATAAAGGCGCGGGAAAAATCCCATATTGTCGGAATGATCGGCAACCACCAGAAAATCGAGTGGTCGGTCCAGCTTGACCCTAAGCCCTGTCGAGGAGGTGAGTTCTTCGCCACGCGCAAAGCGGTAGGCGTCTTCCGGGACCAGCCGAGCGCCGAAGGCACCCGCATCCATCGACATCCCAGTGTGCAGGTGGGTGTCACCCCAAAAAACCTGGGTTGGAAAGTTACGCCCCGCGTAGGGTGAGTAATGTTTTTGCGAGGGAAACGCACCCTCAGCGTCCTTTGTCGGAGCCGGCAGCCCCACGGTATCGCCTGCGAAAGCCGGGCAAACCAGACCAAGCGCTACTATCGGGATTAGGGTCCGGATTGCCAGCTGAAATCGGTTTGTCAATTTCATTCTTGGTAACATGTTCTTTCTCCATTTGTTATCAATAGCATGTAAATAATTCGATATTTTTCAGTTGGATTATATTGTCCATCAAACAAAGAATCCGTAAGTCCGTTGGATTAACCAGAAAGCGGCAAGTGTGCCGATCATGTAGGACGCCGGCCGGGCTATCGCCCTTCCAAGCGAAGCCGAGCGCTCGGCAGTAGTGCCACGAATGCCCATCAATTGGGTAATAAGCCAGAATAGCAGGAACACAGCAGCCACAAACAGCAGTTGCCCAGCCTCTACACCCACGTTAAAAAAGGCCAGGGCCAGGGAAATGGCATCGTCCGGCAGACCGATTTCCCGCAAGGCGCCGGCAAACCCAAGGCCGTGTAGTAAGCCGAATACAAAGGCCACGATCCATGGTTTGCGAGTGGCGATTCCTGTTCTTTCCTGGTAGCGGTGCAAAATTTCAACGGCGACGAACATAATGCTAAGCGCAATAACCGCTTCTACGGGTGCCTGGGGAACCTTCACCCAGCCAAAGGTGGCTGCTGCCAGAGTCAGGCTGTGGGCTGTAGTAAATGCAGTGATGGTTGCCACCAGGCGCCGCCAGCCTTCGACCAAAAACAGCAATGCCAGTACGAACAGCAGGTGATCGAAACCCAGCAGGATGTGCTCGACACCCAGTTTAAAATAGGTTCGGACCAGGGTAGCGGGGCCGGCAGTTCCCATCACTTTGAATTCAGGTTGGGACGGCGTCAGGCGGACCGTCTGGGTGTGACCATTGCTATCCTCCACGCGGGCCAGCACGTCGGTGCGCGTCGTTTCAAGACCATTAATGGCGATGGTAGCGTCTTTGAGTCCTCCGTCGCAGGCTGTCCGCCAGCGTTCAATATAGGCTCCGCCGGCAAAACTCGATGTCGTCTCACTGCTCCGGCAGTGCCCGGGAAGGCGAACATAGAGCCCTAGACGTCGATCGCCCTTTGCCGGAACTTTCCACAGCAGGTCGTAAGTCACCACATCAATCTGTTTTATTTGAAGGTATCCCGGCCGAACTTCATGAGCTGGACGATGCCAACAAAACCTAAGGTGAGTGGAAGTAATACGGTTAGATATGCGCAAGCTTTCATTATCAACGCACCGCGAGCGTTTTGTCGACTTGATCAGCCGGTAAATGGATTTCGACGTCGTAGCGGGTACGAAGCGCCTGGTAGAAACTCTCATTCGCCTCTTTGCGACGCTCGTCGTACCATTCGCGCTCGAGAATCGGACGAATCTCTGCCATGTCAGGCAGGCCGCCTGCCTCTCGCCCCGTTATGCGGACCAGGTGAAGCCCATAGGCTGACCCATAGGGACCGGACCAGCTTCCTGTGGGCATATTTTCGATGTTCTTTGCAAAACTTCGTCCAAACGAGTTGGCGACCTCGCGCTGTGTCACCGCATCAAGTCGGGCCGCCAGCAAGGTTGCTTCACCAATCAAATTTGGATCAACGGCGGATGAAGCCTCAGTATTCAAACGGGCCAATAGTTTGGCAGCTTTTCGTTTCACGTCACCTGTGTGCTTGTCGGGATTCAAGTAAATTTGTTGAAAACTGAAACGGTCAGGTCGGCGGAACCTGTCTTTGTTGGCGTCAAAGAAGGCCTGAAGGTCGGCGTCCATCGGTGGCTGCGGCTCGGTCAGATCCGCGTTGATAAATTCCATTTTTTGGCGCAGTCGCCGACGAATGACGAGATCATCCTGATCGAGTCCCAACGCCCGGGCCTCGCGGTACAGGATCTCTTCTTTCACAAAGTCTTCAGCCAGACCCTGCAACTCCTGCCGGGACGGCGGGCGCATCCAGGTGCGTTGAAACTGCTCCGCCAGTCGCAGCACCTGGGTTTCGTCGATTACAATCTGTTCGGCAGGTACGCTGACAGAGCCGTTGACCAGCGAGAAAACCATGAAAATCGCCGCGCCCAAGAATAAAAAGTGAATCAGGGGATCTCGCAAAATTTTCAATAATATATTGCGGATCATTTCAGCCTCGTAAATTTTAATTCATTGGGATTTTTGATGAAAAAATTATGATCGCAAGAAAACTTATTTACTTAATGCTAACACAAAGTAGTACCAAGGAGGGGAAGTGTCAATAAAGGAGGCGTTAAATTTTGGATCAATATTGAAACGGATCTGAAGCGGAACTAGTGGGCTGTATCAGCCAGTATACCTTTTGCAGCAGGTGACCATAGGAATCCTTGTTGTCGTAACTTTCGTAAGGATCCATACGGATGTTGAATACCAGTGCCATGGTGCGCGGGATGACGTTGGCGTAGTAGTCTTCCTTGATAGGAAAGTGAAACTTCAAGGGAACCATGCGAAAGGCGGCCAGCTTGCTTTCGTAGTAATGGAAAATGTGATTGCGGTTCGATTCAACGGATTTATCCATCCAGTAGTCGAAGTTGTTGACACCGTCGATGTATTGTTTCTTCACAGCCATGACACGCTTGGTTTATCTATGGTTTTATCTCAATAACAGTACCATTTGGAACTAATTTGTAGATCTCCTCCATTTCTTCGTTTGTAACGGCAATACACCCTTTCGTCCAGTCAAACTCTGCAAGAGAAGCACCAACCCACGTGTGCCCATTTTTGATGCCATGGATCATTATATCTCCGCCCGCAGAAACACCAAGCTCTTTTGCGCGCATTTTGTCTTTCTCGTTTGGATAAGAAATATGAAGAGACAGATGATAATCGCTGTCGCTGTTTCTTGAATCGATGATGTAGGTTCCCTCCGGGGTTTTGTTATCGCCTCGCTTTTCTTTCGGTCCAATCGGATTCCC
>JARFPZ010000625.1 GCA_029288035.1 Desulfosarcina sp. | reverse complement strand
GGCCAGTGCATGAGCGAGGGAGCTTTACGCAGCATGTTGATCGGCCTGTCAGGGGCTGATATACTTGGGGCGGCCGGCCAATTAGAAGTCGCCACTACCATTAGCCCGGTCCAATTAGCTGTTGACAATGAAGTGTTGGGTCTGGTCCGGCGCATGATTTCAAACCTCACCTTTGATGATGATAGCCTGGCCTGGGCCGATTTCTTAACGGTAGAACCGGGCGGCAATTTTCTGACCGGCGACCATACTCTTCGACACTGCCGTGATGGATTGATGCCGACGAATTTTACGCGTATGACCAGAGAGGATTGGAATAAAGAGGGGCAAAATGATTTGGTTGCCCGCGCTACCGAATACTGTAAGGATCTGTTGGAAAAAGCAGCGCCCCCGAATCTGCCCGACCATGTGATCCGGGAAATGGATTCAATTGTCGAAAAGGCGGACAAGCAGCTGGGGTAAGGTAATTGAATATTGTCGATTGAAGATTGAATATTTAAACATCATCGTTTCATTTACGATTGTTCGCTTAGGGCTGTTTTCTTTAGCGTTTTAGTGTATTTGTGGCCAATTGCCCGGACTGTTCGGGTTAGGCGAAATCAACCGGAAAGCTATGAATATCGAATCTATTGTTGATCTGGCAAAGCGCCATATGGAGTTGTGGATTATCAAGGGGGAATACGAACCCGGTCAAAAACTCAAAGAGGAAGAAATAGCCATGCGGTTGGGTATCAGCCGTCCGCCTATTCGGGAAGCGTTCAAAGCTCTGGAGACTGAAGGCCTGGTCGTGCGGAAACCACGCCGCGGAGTTTTTGTGACCGAGATGACTGCAAAAGATGTTTGGGAGGCTTATACCCTGAAAGCGGCTCTTTATGAAATGGCCATCGAGCTTGCCATGAATGCCATCTCTGAAAATCAGGTCAATGAATTGGATGCGGTTGTGCAGCAGATGGAGGCGTGCATTAAAATGGCGCCGGTTGACCTGCTGCAATATCAGGAATATCACCAAAATTTTCATCATAAAATTATGATTTTTTCCGGCCATAGCCGTTTAAAAAAAATTTCCGTCAGCATCCACAACCAGGTCGGCCGATTCAGTTACAAGTCGTTGCAAAATAAATCTCATCTTCAGTCCTCGGTTCGCTACCATCGCCAGATTATTAACGCGATGAAGGCAAGAGATAAAACCCTGGCCTGCCGCCTAATGAAAGAGCACGTTATCGCAGCTCTGGATGTTCTGTTGTCCTTGCCTGGCTTGCAGGAAGAAAACGACGATCAAAATCACCCGTATCGAATGTTGGCGTCTAATAAGTAAAGTTTTTGTATTGTTTATATAAAATTGCATTATACAAGGAGAAAAAGATGGCGTTATTACCTGAAGTACAAAAGCATTACGGCAGATTAAAGTTATACATCAACGGCAGTTGGGTGGCGTCGGAATCCGACCTCATTTATGAGGACGTCAACCCGGCCACCGGTGAAGTGATCGCGGAGTTCCCATCGGCCACCGACAGTGACATCGAACAAGCCATCCAATCGGCGCAAGTTGCCCTGGCGAGCTGGCGTGAAGTTCCGCTGCGGGACAAGGCACGCTATTTGTTTGATTTGCGCGGCAAATTCGAGGAACATTTTGACATGCTTTGTCGTGTCCTGGTGCAGGATCATGGCCGTACCATCGGTGAGGCCCGGGGAACCCTGCGCCGGTGCATTGAAAATATCGAGTCGGCCTGTTCCGCCTTGCTGCTCCTGACCAAGGGTGAATGTGTTACGGATCTGGCCAAAGGCCTGGATCAAGCTTTATACTGGGAGCCCCGGGGGGTGTTTCTGATTATCACACCCAATAATATTCCCATGCACGCCTGGTCATCATACGTGCCCTATGCCCTTGCCAGCGGATGCCCGGTGGTGGTCAGCCCCAGCAAAAATGATCCCGTGTGTATGGATGCCATTTTCAAAGTGACCGAAGAAGTTGAAGGATTTCCCCCCGGATTGGTCAATCTTGTTTACGGCGGCAGCAATGTCAATCAAAAGATTTTGTCGCATCCGGTGGTCAAAGGTGTGGGATTTATCGGATCCACGGCGGTGGGTAAAGAACTTTTTGCGCTGGCCGGCAAATTGGGAAAAGAAGCATCCGTTAATGGAAACGGTAAAAACCATGTGGTTATTATGCCGGGTAGTGATGTGAATGCAGTCGTGAGCGGATTGTTACGCGGATGCTACGGCATGAGTGGGCAGCGTTGCCTGGGTACGGACAATCTTCTTTTCATCGGCAAGGCCTATGAAGAAGTTAAGGAAAAATTAATCGAAGCTTCGGCCGCCATGAAGTTAGGGTACGGTCTGGATGGGTCCACCGAACTCGGACCCATGGTTTCGGAAAAAGGCAGACAAAAAGTTATCGAATTTATCGAAAAAGGCAACAGCGAAGGCGCGAAGATTGTGCTCGATGGCCGCAAGGTAAACGTTGCAGGCGGTGAAAAAGGTTATTTTCTGGCACCGACGGTTTTAGATGACGTAAATCCGGATATGCACATTGCCCGGGTGGAAGCTTTTGGGCCGGTGGTCAATTTGATGCGAGCGCGAGATCTCGACGAGGCGCTTGATTGGATCAACAACAAGGACGACTTCGGTCATTCCGCCTGCATATACACCCGGGATGGCGCCATTGCCCGCCGCTTTATGAAGGAGGCGGATGTCGGCAACATCGGCATCAATGTCCCGGTTCCCCAGCCTTTTGCGTTTTTCCCCCTGGGATCCAAAAACGAGTCTGCTTTAGGGGTCGCTAAATCCAGAATAGATTCCATGAGGCTGTTCCTGGATCAAAAAACGGTTACGGAGAGGTGGAGCTGATCCGGCTGTGCCGGGTTTAAATTGAAGAATGAAGATTGAAGATTTGTGGAAGTCGCTTTGCTCCATCGATTACAGATCTCCGATTCAGCATTCAATTTGTAGACTGGAGAATGGCAAATGAATAATGAAGGAACTCTATCTTTTCAAAAATAAACAATAAAATTCAGAACTATTCGCCCAAATTCAGTATTGTTGACGCAATTCCAGGCATTTTGTTGCATCAGATTTTGCGACACATCCGTAGTTCTGAATTTTAAAGGGAGATCAAAATGAGCGAAAAACCTCAAGTACGTAGAATCTTTACGGTTGTAGAGGAGACCCATGCCGATGGGACGGTACGGCTAAGCACGCCGACTCGTAAGGCCGCCGCCGCCGCAGTCTTTACCAACCCCTTTGCCGGCAAGTACCAGGAAGATCTCAGTCTCCTCATCCAATGGAGTGAAGAACTGGGTGAATTGTTGACGAAGAAAGCTGTCGCTGCACTGGGCCTTGCACCGGATAAAATCCACAGCTACGGCAAAGGGGCGATTGTCGGCACCGATGGTGAGTTGGAGCACTGTGCCGCTATCATGCACCCGGCCCTGGGCAAACCCATGCGGGCAAATGTCGGGGGCGGCAAGGCCTTGATTCCATCCGCCAAGAAACTCGGATATCCCGGGGTGGCCATCGATGTGCCTTTGGGGTATAAAGATGCTGCCTTTGTGCGCTCTCATTTTGACGCCATGGAAGTCAGGGTGCCGGATGCACCGCGCGGCAATGAGTTGATTCTGATCGTGGTCGTAACCGACGCCGGTCGGCCGGCTGCCAGGGTGGGCGGGTTGAAAGTCGAAGAAGTTAAAGGCGAAGATGGGCTGAGATAGCTGCAGTCGCTTGCAGGAGCGTTGTGCTAGAGGCATACGGTGTATGACGATCGGGTCGTTTGATTAGGTGTCAGGAGTTCGGAAGTTGGAATGCGGAATGCGGAAAATAAGAAATGGCGCAGGGCGTATGCATGCAATCTAATCTGAGTTGAATAAGATTATGAAAAAAAAAGGATATCATCTTCGTTTTAGGCTCAACGGTGAAGAAAACTCGCTGGATATTGAAGCGGGAATTTCAGCACTGGAACTGATTCGGGATATTTTTGAGCTCAAGGGAACCAAGGAAGGATGCGGGATTGGTGAATGCGGGGCCTGTACCGTTGTGGTTGACGGTAAAGCGGTCAACGCCTGTTTGATGTTTGCCGCTCAGCTGGATGGCCGGGATGTTTTGACGGTGGAGGGTTTGGGCATTGGGGATCGTCTGCATCCGATTCAGCAGTCATTTGTCGAGCGCCATGCTGTTCAGTGCGGGTTTTGCACGCCCGGCATATTAATGAGCACCCACGCTTTGCTGGCAGAAAATGCGAATCCCAATCGAGCGGAAATTGTCAAAGCCGTTGCAGGAAATCTTTGCCGGTGCACCGGGTATCAAAATATTATTGGTGCCATCGATGCGGCCGCCCATAGGCTCAGCAAAGAGAAGTAAAAAGTCAGCCACTAAGACGCGAAGTCACAAAAAAAGAAATGTTATAACCTTAGTGACTTTGTGGCTGAACGATTGCGATCAAAGGTAGTTTCATGTTTAATGTCGATTACATAAGGCCGCAGGATCT
>JARFPZ010000619.1 GCA_029288035.1 Desulfosarcina sp. | reverse complement strand
ACAAACGCCCCGGGATAGGTCGTCGATTCATGATAAATCGGATACCGATCCGGGGTCAGCGGCCGCAGGGCGGCCCAACTGCGCACGATCCGCACGTCGCCTAAGCATGGAAAGGCTTCAAAGGCCCGTTTGGCAATATATTGCATGACATCGGTGGTCACGCTTGTATCGTAGCCGACCGCTTCATTGGAGACGCCCAGCATGAAACTGCCCTCGTCTGTCTGACGGATGCCGCTGAAGGGATAAGGCAGCAGGGGACCCAGGCGCTCGGTGACCAAAAGTTGTCCCCGTTCGGGGGCAACGGGTATGTGCATGTCGAGCATGGCCGCCAATCGGGGGATGCCCACCCCGGCAGCCAAAACCAGTTTCGGGGCGCTGAACACTCCTTTGGCGGTTTCGACTTGGAAACGACCACCATCGTGTCGAAGATGGACAGCGGCGGTCCCACCGTAATAGCGGCCGCCGTTCTGTTTGAACGCCGTCTGCATTGCCCTGAGCAGTAACAACGGATTTACATGACCATCATGCGGACTGAACGATGCGCCGACAATCTTGGGTCCAAGCGCCATATTGGGAATGCGGGCCTCCAATTCATCACGTCCGATCAGTTCGCAATCGTATGTTCCCGATTTGGATTGCCGGCGGATTTCTTCAAAATGCTGTTCGCGTTCCGCAAAGGCTGCCTGACTGCGACAGAGCAAAAAACCGCCGGGCTTATGATACCCAATCTGCACGCCGGTGGTGCGCTCCAGTACCTCTGCAAAACGGGGCCACTTTCGGATGGCCTCGAGACACCACTCCACATAGCGCGGCATACCCTTTCCCTTGCCCTGGTACCACACCAACCCAAAATTGCCGTGGGCAGATCGCAGGGCCATATCGCCCTCGTCAAGCATGACGACCTTCAGGCCGCTTTCAGCAAGACCATAGGCGGTTGCCGATCCAATGTTGCCGCCACCGACTACGATGACATCTGAGATGTGATTCGCTGTATTCATATTGGATTGCAGTCGTTTGATGATTCAGCTTGCGTTACCTTGTTCGAAGGGAAACTACGCATGTTGGAACAAATTGTCAATAAATATTCCGGGTTGGAATCAAGTGTCCATTAAAGTATTGACAGCCACAATCGGGCCGTGTTATTTCGCAACCATAAATCAGCAACCCGCAGCAGAGTTGGAGGTATGAGCACACCAACGATTTTCGATAGAATTCGGGCGCTTGAGCATCTAACTCCCAGTGAAACCAAGATTGCTCAATATCTCGACAAAGCCTATCCGCTGCTGGCTTTGGAAACGGTGACGTCGATCAGCGAACGGGCCCGGGTGGGGCGTGCCACGGTCGTTCGTTTTATTTCCCGGCTGGGGTACAGCAGTTTTACCCAATTCCAGCAAAGCCTGAGAAAAGAGCTCCTTCTCAAGCTTGAAGCCGCCGGTACTCTGCGCCAAGGTCAAGCCGGGCAGTCCAAGGATTCCATCGACCCATTTAGATTGCATTGTGAACTTATCGCCAGAAACCTGGATGAGGCCTGTCGCAGGATCGATAAGCATACCATGCACAAATGTGCCGATCGCATTGCCGAGTGCAGCGGATCGATATATATTTTAGGACGCCGCATGTCCTTCGGCATGGCCTATCTGTTCAGTATCCAGCTCAGTTACCTGCGGGATGGCGTTGTGCTGATCGATAATCTAGGGGGCAATTCACCGAATTACATCAACCAAATGTCCTCACAGGATATCATTTTTGCCGTTTTTCAAAGTCGCTATTCCCGATTTACCGAGCAAACTGCCCTGGCCGGTGCGCAGCGCGGCAGCTGTTTGATATTGTTGACCGATCGGGAACTCACCCCGCTCTCTCACCTGGCCACCTTTCAACTGGTAGCGCCAAGCGAAGGGCGTTACATTTTCGACAGCCGCTGCACGGGGCTGGCCGTACTGGAAACCTTGGTCAATCTGGTGGCAGTTCGGTACAAGGACCATCTGAGTCCAAGGTTGAAACAATTGGAAACGACCTTAAATGATTTCAATACCTTCTCAACTTGGGGCAAGTCCGGGAAAGCTTGAATAGGAATGAAGATCACCGGTCTAAAGATTCGGGCGGTAAACATTCCGCTGATAAAGCCCTACACCGTCAGCCTGTTAGGTAAGGTGACGACCACCCGGTCGGTCATTGTCGAAGTATTCACGGATCAGGGGCTGGTCGGCATCGGTGAAACCGACCCCGAATTGATGTTCACCGGTGAAAGTCAGCAGACGGTGATGACAATGCTGGCCTCGCATCTGGGGCCGGCCGTTTTGGGCATCGATCCCTTAGACCTCGAAGATTTGCACGTGCGCATGAATGCCGTTTGCGTGGGCAATCACTTTGCCAAGGCAGCCCTGGATCTGGCCTGCCACGATATTTGGGGTAAATATCACCACGCACCGCTCTACCAGCTATTCGGCGGTATGGTTCATCCCAGAATCGAAGTGATGTGGTCATTGGGCAGCGACTCGGTCGAAGCCAATGTGGCCGATGCGGTGGCGCGGATTGAGGAAGGGTATCGCACTATCGGACTGAAGGTGGGGACGTTGAGTCCGGAGGAAGATGTGCGACGGGTTGCTGAAGTTCGCAAGGCCGTCGGTGCAGACATCAAGATCCGCTGCGATGCCAATCAAGCCTGGTCAACGAATGTTGCCGTGACGACCATACGCAAACTGCAAGGCTACGACATCTGCATGATCGAGCAACCCGTTCGTGGGTGGGATATCGAGGGCTTGGCCCAAGTTCGGGCCGCTGTTGAGGTTCCCATAGCGGTGGACGAAGGATTCTTCTCACCCCGCGATGCCATCAAGCTCGTAAGAGCCGGTGCCGCGGATATTTTTAGCATCAAAACAACCAAGCTGGGGGGGTTGCTGCCCTCCCGTAAGGCAGCGGCCGTCATCGAAGCCGCCGGGCACCAGGTGTTTTTCAATTCCATGATCGAATTGGGGGTCAGCGTCATGAGCGGATTGAACTGCGCCGTGAGCACCCCTAACCTTTCGGCGGTGGGACACGCCTTGAATTCGGTTCGAAGGCTACGTGACGATATCCTCAAGACACCGGTCGCGTATGAAGGCAACTACATCGTTGCACCGACGGGACGAGAGGGTTTAGGGGTTGAGCTGGATGAAGCCAAGATGAAAAAATATTCGACCGCTGAAGTTCTTATTCCTTAGTGCTTTGTTTCATAAATTTAATCAGGTATTTTGATCGAATTTTGCTAAACCGCAGAATAATGAAGTTCATAAGAGACTGATTTTTATTTTTTTTCTCTGTGATCTCCGTGTCCTCTGTGGTGAAATATGTCGTTACTTTAATCACGAAAAGAAAGGAGAGTAAATTATGAAAAAATGGAAAATTCATGCAAGCCTCTGTATTGTTTCGGTGTTTTTCATGCTGTTATTCGTTTCTTCACCGGCTCCGGCCGAAACCGTCTTAAAGGTTGGAATCGGTATGGCGGATGCCGGTCAGTTGGATCCCCATATATCCGCCAAAACCCAGGATAAATGTGTGTTCGGTTGGATGTTCAACGGCCTGGTGCGATTGAAACCCGGTTCGATGGATTTGAATGCCATGGAACCGGATCTGGCCGAACGCTGGGTGGCAAGCGCCGATAGCCTTGTCTGGACCTTCTATCTGCGCAAAGGCGTGAAGTTTCACGGCGACTACGGAGAATTTACGGCCGAAGATGTGGTCTATTCCCTGCAGCGTGCCAAAGATCCCAAGACCTCCGGTTTTTCAAGCGACTACGCCAACTTCATCGCCGTTGAAGCCGTCGACCCCTACACGGTAAAGATCACGCTGGACAAGCCGGTGCCGTCTCTACTGGCGCTGGTGTCCAACTATCATGGAGGCAATATCGTTTCGAAAAAAGCCGCCGAGGCGATGGGGGAGGATTTCAAAACTCAGCCGGTCGGAACCGGTCCCTTTGCTTTTGTCGAATACAAATCCAAGCAAAATGTTACCCTGGCGGCACACAAGGACTACTTCAGGGGAACACCTAAAATCGATAAAATCATCTATCGTTATATCCCTTCGGCCGCCAGCCGCGAATTGGCCTTTACCAAAGGCGAGCTCGACCTGACCTACGGTGTCCGCCAGCAACAGTGGGTGGATCGAATGCGCAAAAAAGAAGGCATCATCGTGGACGTGTTTCAACCGGGCGAGTTGCGAACCATGCACATGAACATGACGAAAAAACCGTTTGATGACATCCGGGTGCGCAAAGCTGTGGCCCACGCCATCAGTCGGGATGAAGTTGCCGCATTTTTGGGCAAAGATGTCACCCAGCTGAATTTTACGGTCGTGCCCAATGGCTACCTGGGACATTCCAACGACGTGGTGCGTTACGAATACGATGTGGACAAAGCCAAGGCGTTGCTCAAAGAAGCCGGATATCCTGATGGTTTTAAGGCCGTGATCAAGCTTCCCCCGCCAAGTTATGCGCGCAGAGGCGGCGAAATTGTGGCCTCACAATTGGGCAAAATAGGCATCAAGCTTGAAATTGTCCCGGTGGAATGGGCCCAGTGGCTCGACCAGGTTTTCAAGAAAACAGACTATGACCTGACCATTGTCTCCCACACGGAACCTATGGACATAGGTATCTATGCCCGCGAAACGTATTATTTTAATTATAAAAATCCTGAATTCCAAGACGTCATTGCCAAGCTGTCCGCCACCGCCGACACCCAGGAACGGTATAAACTTATGGCAGAAGCCCAAAGAATAATCTCCGATGACTGTGTAAACGGATTTCTGTTCCAGTTGGCAAAGCACGGTGTCTGGAATAAAGATGTAAAAGGACTATGGGAAAACAGCCCCGTACAGGCCAACGATCTTACGGAGGTATACTGGGCGAAATAATTCCACATGAATTTTTTCTTATTCAAGCGACTGGCAACGTTGGTGTTAACGTTGCTGGTCGCTACCATCGTTGTTTTCATCGTTCTTGAAATTCTCCCCGGAGATCCGGCCGCCGTCATGCTAGGCATCAATGCAGAGGCCGATACCCTGGCTGCTCTGCGCAGCGAAATGGGCTTGGACCTGTCTCTTATACACATCTCCGAGCCCACGAGACACTAATCTCCATCTCGTATGC
>JARFPZ010000607.1 GCA_029288035.1 Desulfosarcina sp. | reverse complement strand
CAGGTGGCTGCGGTCAAAGCGCCGGGATTCGGCGATCGGCGCAAGGCCATGCTCGAGGATATCGCCATTTTAACCGGCGGTCAGGTGATCTCCGAAGACTTGGGTATAAAACTGGAAAATATAAAAATTAAAGACCTGGGCACCTGCAAGACGGTCAAAATCGATAAAGACAACACCATTATCGTAGACGGGGCCGGAACCCGAAAAGCCATTGAGGGTCGGGTCAAACAGATTCGAACCCAGATCGATGAAACCACCTCTGATTACGACCGTGAAAAGCTGCAGGAGCGTTTGGCCAAGATCATCGGTGGGGTGGCGGTCATCAATATCGGCGCAGCCACGGAAACCGAAATGAAAGAAAAGAAGGCACGGGTGGAAGATGCCTTGAACGCCACGCGGGCAGCGGTGGAAGAAGGCATTGTGCCCGGCGGGGGCGTGGCCCTGGTGCGCTGTCTCAAAGCATTGGAAAAAGTCAAAGTGCAGGGTGAAGAGAAAAACGGCATCGACATTTTAAAACAGGCGCTGACCGAACCGTTGCGGCAAATTGTCAAAAACGCCGGTCAAGAGGGTTCGGTGGTTCTAAACAAGGTGCTTGAAGGCAAGGGTGACTACGGATATAATGCCCAATCGCTAGCCTATGAAAACCTGTTGGAGGCCGGGGTGATCGATCCGACCAAGGTGGTGCGGTTCGCCATCCAGAATGCCGCATCGGTGTCTGGACTGATGCTGACCACCGAGGCGATGATCGCCGAAAAACCGGAAAAGAAAAAAGCACCGGCCATGCCACCGGGCGGGATGGATGACATGTATTGATTCGGTTCAACCTAGTCCATAACTATGTGGGGTTTTAAATCAGAGCGGTTGGCAATCTGCTGTTAGCCGCTTTTTTATCAGAATTACACCCATTGGGCAGCAGATACAGAGCAGGAGAGATCGTTTGTATGGACATCAAAGAAATAACCCACCGAGTCGAAAAAGAAAGCTTGGTAATTCGGCAGATTACGGCTGAAATCGAAAAGATCATTGTGGGGCAAACGGAGTTACTGAATCGAATGTTGATCGGCCTTCTTTGCCAGGGGCACCTGTTATTGGAAGGTTTGCCTGGTCTTGCCAAAACGACCGCCGTAAAAACCATGGCGGCTGCCATCAACACATCTTTCAAACGAATCCAGTTTACACCGGACCTGCTGCCGGCGGATATCATCGGGACCCAAATATACAGGCCCGACAATGGTTCTTTTGAAGTGAACAAAGGCCCGATTTTTAATAACATTATTTTAGCAGATGAAATCAACCGGGCACCGGCGAAAGTTCAAAGTGCCCTGTTGGAAGCCATGCAGGAACGACAGGTAACCATTCGGGACAAGACGTTTACACTTGACGATCCCTTCCTGGTGCTTGCCACCCAGAACCCCATCGAGCAGGAAGGAACCTACCCGCTGCCTGAGGCCCAGGTTGACCGTTTTATGATGAAAATTAAAGTGGATTACCCCTCTGCGGAGGAAGAAAAAGAAATTGTAAAGCGAACCCGCTCTGGAATTTCACGAAACGCTGCCCCGGTGGTTGAAGTGTCGGCCCTAGCATCGGCCCGGGAAACCCTTAACGACATTCACATGGAAGACCGGCTGGTAGATTATATCGTTCGGTTAACCGGGGCAACCAGAAATCCGGCAGAATTTAAGCTGGATATTGATTCTATGATCAGTTATGGGGCTTCACCGCGGGCGTCGATCTGGCTTGAGGCGGCATCCAGGGCCCACGCGTTTCTAAACGGCAGGGGGTATGTTACCCCGCAGGATGTGAAATCCATGACCCCGGAGGTCTTCAGACACCGCATCCTTTTAAGTTACGAGGCTGAAGCAGAAGGCAAAACAGCCGACGATATTGTCGATGTATTGCTGGAGCGTGTCGAGGTTCCCTAGCATGCTATCCGATGAACAGCTAAAGAAAATTCAAGGATTTCACTTCAAAACCAGACGCCTGGCAAGCGATTTGTTTGCAGGCCAATACGAAAGTGCCTTTAAAGGTCAAGGGCTGGAATTTACAGAAGTCAGGGAATATCAACCAGGGGACGATGTGCGGACCATCGATTGGAATGTATCGGCCCGGTTCGGTCACCCATATGTCAAGGTTTTTCACGAAGAGCGGGAGTTGACCGTCATGCTCCTGTTGGATGTGTCCGGTTCGCAGTTGTTTGGAACCAAGCATAAGTTCAAGCGGGAAGTATTGGCTGAGGTGGCCGGGATGTTGGCCTTTCTGGCGATCCGAACCAACGATAAAGTGGGCGCCATTTTATTTAGCTCAAAGGTGGAACAGTACATACCTCCCAAAAAAGGTGCCGCCCACGTCTGGCGACTGATCAAAGAGATCTTTACTTTTGAGCCGGATGATCTGGGGACGAGTATAAAAGGGGTTCTTGACTATCTGAATCGGGTCGTCAAACGTCATGCCATCGTTTTTCTCATATCCGATTGCCTGGACGCCGACTTTGATACCCCTTTGGCAATTGCTGCCCAAAAGCATGAGTTGACCGTGATACGTATATCAGACCCCTCAGAGAACGATTTGCCCGATGCCGGATTGACCTATTTACGCGATCCGGAAACAAACCAAGTCGTGCTGATGAATTTCCGTAACAAGAAATTAAGAGAAAAATGGCGTTCTCATCAGATTGCGCAGCATGCTTATCTGAATGGTTTGCTGAACCGTACAGGGGTGGATTTGGTGGAGGTTGAGACCAACGGATCGGTGTCTGAGCCGCTGATTCGACTGTTTGAGAAAAGGAGAGTTCGCCGTTGAGGGTTTTTCAGGTTCATGATCCGCGTGGTGGAAAATGGCCTATCGTTTTATGGACGATGGGCTTTGTCATGCTGACGGCATGGCTAGCAGGGGCGGATACCGAAGTGGTGTCATCAGCGTCTTCGCTGTCAGTCTCTTTTGAGAAAAATAACGCAAATATCGGTGATCTACTGTGGCTGACCCTGACATACGATCTACCCGAAGGCGGTCGGTTGCCCGAAGATCCCGTCGTTGGCGGAATTGAAAAGTTGACTATCGTCGAGAGAGAGGTCCTTCCGGGGGAAATAAAATTACGATTTATCGTTGATCAACTGGAATCGTTTCAAACAGAACCGATCAGCCTGACCTTCTTTGACAAAGACGGAAATGAGCAACGAATCGAAACAGCCCCGGTTACCATCGACGTTTCATCCAACCTGGGCGAGAAACCGGAAGAAGCCACCCTCAGGCCCATTCAGGATATCATCCCGATCCGATCGAGATGGTTACCCTTTTTGCCATGGGCAGCGGTGGCAGGTATTTTGTTTTGCATAGTAATCGGATGGTTGTGGTGGCGCCGCAAACATCGCCCTGGCAGCATATTGGCAGCAGCGGCTGATCCACCTCATATACAGGCTGTGAAAGAAATCGATCAGTTGGTCGCCGGCGGATTGTTTGAAAAAGGAGAGGTGAAAACGTTTTATTTTCTTTTTTCTGAAATTATTCGGCGATACATGGAATCTATCCGACATTTTCCGGCAGCCGAAATGACCACAGAAGAGATTGTCCGGCATGTTGGAAACACTTCCCAGGACCAGGAAATTCTACCATTGCTCCGACAGGCAGATCTTGTGAAATTTGCCGATACCATACCGACACCCGATCGTAAAGCACGCGATATAGAAGCGGCCCGCACCTATATTCGACAAACCGGTCCGATTCAGGCGGATGCCCTGGACGTCCCACACCATTCGGAGGCGGGGGCATGATGTTTCGCCTGGCGTATCCCCTGCTGTTGACCCTTTGGGGCATTGTGGCCGGATGGTTTGTTTGGCGCCTCAAACGCAAACCCATCGGCATTACCTACCCATTGGCGACCAGGTTGTCCCGTCTAACGACCCGGACCGGTCAATGGGTCGGAAAAATACCTCTGATACTGCGCACAGGATGCCTGGTGTTGCTGGTGGTCGCCGCAGCACGCCCGCAGCTTTACAATGTATCGCGGGATATTCAATCTCCGGGAGTGGATATTTTGCTTTGCCTGGATACCTCCGGTTCCATGCAAGCCCTCGATTTTACGATAGGGGACAAACCCGTTACCCGCCTGGCAGCTGTCAAGAAAGTTGTCGGCGAGTTTATCGAAAAAAGGGAATTGGACAGAATCGGGCTGGTGGTTTTTGGCACCCAGGCATTTACCCAATCACCCTTGACGCTGGATAAAGGGCTGTTGATGGATTTGGTCGAACGCATGGAAATCGGCATGGCCGGTGATAAAACTGCCATCGGTTCGGCGATCGCAGTTGGTGGCAAGCGGTTGAAGGATCTGGAAGCCAAATCAAAAATTCTAATTTTGCTGACCGACGGCAGACAAACCGTCGATGGGCTGACACCTGCTGAAGCCGCTGAAGCGCTTCAGACCCTGGGTATCAAGATATACACCATCGGTGTGGGGGGAACAGGACCGGCACCGTTTGCAGTAAAGACGCCATTCGGCACAAAAATCGTACGCCAACGCGTTGATTTGGATGAAGAAACCCTGATCAAGGTTGCCGAAATCGGCCGCGGACAATATTTCAGAGCGGCTGAAACGGATCGATTAGCGGAAATTTATGATATTATCGATCGGCAAGAAAAAACCGAAGTCAACATAAAGGAGTTTTTCCACTTCAAAGAACTCTATTTCTGGTTTCTGGTCCCGGCGATGATTCTGCTGGTGGTTGAAATTGTGATCCGGACAACGGTGTTGAGGACAATTCCATGACACTTGCAAATGGATGGGTATTGCACTTTCTCTGGCTGTTGCCAATGACTGGTTTCATATTGGTCGTCAAGCACCGTCGGCGGCGACAGTCCATGGACAGGTTTGCCGAACCGGCCCTGATGACGCGCTTGACGCTGGACGACCATAAAGGCCGGCGCTTTATCAAGGGTATCCTAATTCTTTGTGCATTGGGCATTCTGCTGCTGGCGTTGGCCGGACCCCGCTGGGGGAACCGTTATCAAGAGGTGAGCCGTAAAGGTGTTGATATCATGTTTCTGGTGGATGTATCCCGCAGCATGATGGTCGAGGACATCAAACCGAATCGACTGGAGCGGGCCAGAAGAGAAATCATCGACTTTATCAAGGTGGTCGAAGGAGACCGGATCGGATTGACGGCCTTTGCCGGAGCTGCCTTTGTTCAATGCCCGCTGACCCTGGATTACGCGGCTCTGGAAATGTTTTTAAGTGTCCTGCAACCGGGTATTATCCCGGTGCCCGGTACCGATATCGGCGCTGCCATTGAGACCGCAATGACGGCTTTTGATTTCAAGATCGAAACGGACAAGGTGATGCTTCTCATCACTGACGGTGAGGATAATGAACAACGTGGCCTTGAAGCCGCCCGCAATGCCGCCCGGCAGGGCGTCAAGATTTTTGTTTTCGGCATCGGCGAGCCCTCCGGGGGACCGGTGCCCGCCGGCAGCGAACAAGGCGGATTTACAAAGGACAG
>JARFPZ010000596.1 GCA_029288035.1 Desulfosarcina sp. | reverse complement strand
CCCCTGGTGGATTCCGGAGTCGCCGACTCGTTTCGGCGCTGCCTGGAAAAAAAGACACGCATTGTCAGCGATCATCCCTGTCTGCAGACCGCGGATGGGTGCGAATATCTGCGCTTTCATATCTGCCCTGTACTCGAACCGGATGGCAGGCTTTCCGGAATTATCACCTTTGTCGAAGACATCACTGAACTCAAACTTGCTGAGGAAACGATTAAAGCCAGCGAAAAGAAATATCGTCTGCTGTTCGAATCCGCTCCGGTTGCCATGATCGAAAGAGACGACGGCGAACTGAAACGGCACCTTGATCAGCTGCGGGCCGAAGGCATCTCCGATCTGATCAGTTATTTTAATCAGAATCCCCAGGAGGTGGGCCGCTGCATGGGTCTGATTAAAACGGTAGATTGCAACACCGCCTTTTTGGACCTGATGGAGGCTCAAACCCGGGATGAAGTCGATAGTGGAATCAGACTTGCCAACAGCCCCGAGGACGTTATGCGCATGGCTCGGGATATCATCATGATGGTGGCGGACGGCAACCTTTCCAATGAACGCGAAGATACCTTCCTGACGTTAAAAGGCACCCAGAAGAGTATTCTGGGCAAATCCTTACCGCTTGGCGGCCATGAAGATAGCTTCAGCCGCATCCTCATCGCCATGGTCGACATCAGCAAACGCAAACAAGCCGAAGAGGCGCTGCGCGCCAGCGAACAGCGCTTTCGCGAGCAGGCCCTGCGAGATAATCTGACCGGCCTCTACAATCGTCGCTATCTGTATCAATCACTGACCGACCTAATCGAACACGCAAGGGCCAAGGGATCGGTTGTATCCGTTATTTTCATGGATCTGGACCGCTTCAAATCCGTGGTGGACAGGTACGGCCATCTCAACGGCAGCCGTACCATTAAAGAAGTGGGCGCAACCATTCGCGAGACCCTCGAAAAACCGGCATTCGCCGTAGCCTAGGCCGGAGATGAGTTCGTAGTTGTCCTGCCCGACTTTGATCAAGTGCAAGCCGTGGAGCAGGCAAATAAAATCCAAGATAGGATACGGAATCATGTTTTTCTGCGCGACCAGGGCTTTGAAGTCAGCATACGATCCAGCTTCGGTGTGGCCACTTTCCCGTATCACGCTGATGACATGACGAATCTGCTGGCGACCGCAGATCAGGCGCTGTTTGGTGCCAAAGGCGCCGGTAAAGACACTGTCAAGTCCGCGTAAATTCTTACGTGCTATCGCCATCCGATCGTTTGATACCCTTTATCACGAAGGCATTGGTCCACAAACTTTTTAAACACAGGACCCGGCTTGTCCGAATCTATTATACTGCGGGTCATGGATGACGCGCCGCCACCGGCAGCCCCGGCGGCTGCGCCGACCCCCAGGTTCCCGGTAACTGCACCGACGGCCGTACCGGCCGCACCGGCGACCGCCGCACCCTTGGCGGTATCCTTGGCGACCTTTGCAGCGCGGTCTTCTTTGGCGCCATAATCGGCCGCCATCTGGAGACAGGCTTCAATATCGGCATCGGCAGTTTCTTTACCGACCTGCTTTAGGTGTTCATTGGGATAAAGCACCGGTCGCTGCTGCGCACAGGACAGTATCGTAACTGCGAAGACTATAAGAATGCAATATTTTTTTTTACCACTTTTCACCTGTTCATCTCTCCCTGGCAATGTCATTTTGCTTTTGTAAATGCGGAATAAAGACACACACTCATCTTTAGATTCTATGCATATATCCGAACATTTCAACCCCGGCATGGTATAATTAATCTCTAGTCTATGTATAACAGAAAGGCAGAATGCGATTTATAAGCATTAATAGAGTCTTTCAAACTAGCATGATCAAAAATGATTAACGGCATTTTTTTCCATAGATTTGGTCTTTAGATGTTTCGTTACTTAGAGAACGTTGTCGAATTTTGGTCCGTGATTATATTGTGCTAACCCTACCGGGTATTGCCAAGATAAGGAAAAAAATGATGAATCCGCCCAGACAAACCGGCATTGTCCAGGATCAGCGCTACGCAAATCACTGCACGGGCCCTGACCATCCGGAATGTCCCGATCGGCTGGAAGTGCTCCAAGCCATGATGCAGGAACCCGAAATGCGGGAATATTTTCGGGACATTGCACCAAGAAGAGCTGAAAAAGAAGAGCTTCTCCAGGCCCATTCCCCGAAGTACATTCGCCGCCTGGAAGATACGGAAGGACGGGACTGCACCTACCTGGACCAGGACACCCAGACATCCCCATTTTCTCATGAAACGGCCCTGTTGGCAGCCGGAGGCATTTGCCGGGCCATCGATTTGGTCCATGCCGGGGAACTGGACAATGCCTTTGCCATGGTCCGACCGCCCGGACATCACGCCGAGAGGTCAAAGGCCGGCGGATTTTGCCTTTACAACAATGTTGCCATCGGGGTCCGCTACGCTCAGAAGCAGCTGGGGCTTCGCCGCATTTTGGTGGTGGACTGGGACCTTCATCACGGCAACGGCACCCAGAAATGTTTTGAGGACGACCCGTCGGTGCTGTTTTTTTCAACGCACCAGTTCCCCTCCTATCCCGGCAGCGAAAAATTCAGGGAAACCGGAAAAGGTAACGGCAAAGGGCTGACAGTCAATATTCCCCTTCTTGCCGGTTGCGGAGACGGGGAATTTGTCGTCCTATTTGAAAAAATCCTGAGACCTATCGCCCTCGAATTCGATCCGGAGTTCATTCTCGTCAGTGCCGGCTTCGATATCCATTTTAACGAACCCCTTGGCGGCATGCAGGTTACACCGCAAGGCTTCGCCGCGCTGACCAGATCTGTTCTCAATACAGCCGATCATTGTTGCGGGGGCAAGGTCGTCATGACCCTTGAAGGCGGGTACAATCTTCAGGGACTTCAGGAATCCGTCAAAGCGGTCTTACGAGAATTGGCAGGATTACAAGTTACCGACATCGGAAGTATCATGGCCGGGGCGGACGCCAAGATGCTTGCGGTCCTGCTCTGGCGGGTCAGGCGCATTCATGGCAGACACTGGAAGACCCTTGAGCAGGCATTGAAGAATGGTTCAGACCTCGAACCCTCTATTACCGAACGCCTGAGAGAAACGATGGCGCGCATCATGGCCTATCTCAGAAGCTGACCGGGAAAGGACATCAATAAAGGAGAACGATGGCTCCATTCAGGGATTCCATACTACGGATTGCACAAGGCATGCAATCCTGTGAGGAGTGGCTCGAATTGATCAGGGATCTAAACGAGCCAATCCGTCCCGGCAAAGTACCCGCCGATCTTCATTTGCGCTGGGCTCACCAGGGGGATCTTTTTACCATCAATGCCCTGGAAGGATTCGTGAAAGAGACTGAATTCATGGAGGAGTCCCTTCGAAAGGGGGATCGCTGCCTCCTGCTGGAGGATGACAAGAGGATATGCGCATTTGCCTGGGTCACTTTCAGGGATTTCAGGCTGGCCATCTGGTATACCCTAAAACTTCCCCCCGGTTGGTCTTACCTGGTCTATATATTTGTGCACCCGGAATACTCTCGCAAGGGCATTGCTTCTTTCTTGCTGGGGTCTTTGCTCGAGGCCCTGTCTGACCTGGGCTGCAGCCGGATCATTTCAGGCATGTACAGCAACTGGGAGGCCTCTATCGGCCTGCATAAAAAAATGGGCTTTCGCCTTCACCGCCGCTTGGCCCAATGCAAAATTCTGAACATCTTTCCCACACCGTTCACGGAAAAAGAATTGGAGTGATCAAGGCGCTAGTCGAACAAGCATGAGGCTTTACTGAAACGTCGCTTATTTTCCCGACCTTTAAAGATACCGGATTATTATAATACAAAAGCGAATAGCCTCAGAACTTCAAAATAATCATTTGACTTAAATTGGATGGTGTGTGGATCTGTTGACACGGCTCCCGGGAAAAAAGATGCTTTCCGGGCCATGGCATGATCTTTATACGTGATGTCGACTGTAAAATGTTCCGGCCGCGGCAGGCGGCATTTTGATACATCCCGCTGAAGTGCCGCCTGGACACCGTCCCGAATTCTTTCAACCGCAAGATGGGGATGAATATTGACGGTTGCATTTCCTGAGCCTTGCTTGACGGCCAGGGTTGAGATATTTGGAACCAGCAACGTGGCTTCCTCGCAAATACCTTTGTCACCGGACACGAAGACCAACGGCACATTCACTAGAGCGGCAGCATAGGCGTACATATGTAATTCCGAGGCATTGCACCCGTTAATTTTCAAACCGGCGATTTTCCCCGAGACTGTATGGGCCAGCGGATTTGCAGCCGAACCGGCCCAGGAGTGATATCCGATCATCAGCAGAGCCTGAAAATTTTCATCAAGCTCTTGCACCATGGAAAAGGGGTGGCCGCTCCAACCCCGGATAAGGCGGACTTCCCGTGGCAACCTGGAGGCGATCAGGTTCCGTGCCGTGCTGTGAGCGTCTTTGACCCAAATTTCCGTGCTCCCGGCCTGCAGCGCGCCTTCACAAGCCGCTGTTACTTCAGCTGTCATTTGCTCACGAAACTCGCTGTAATCCGGTTTCAGTTTTTCGGTCTCATCCCAATGCGTAGCACCGGTAACGCCTTCGAGGTCTGCACTAATATACACTTTCATCTTTAAATACCATCAACTCCAATGTTAAAGTTTTAGAGGCTATGTTAATTCTTAAATCTCGATAAATCAACCTGCTCGCCCCCGGAGGCTGACTTGCGACACCGAGTTTCTCTCATTTAGTACCTATTTACTGAAATCACATCATGTTTGTGCTTGATTTATACCATATCCAGTTTAATATTTTAGCCTCCGGCTCGAAGAGGAATGCTATCGACTTATACTGAAAAGACAGAGCGAAGCCTCCGGCTCGTAGGGGTTGTACGCCTACGCCTCGGCGAGCGATACAAGAAATCTTCAATCTTCAATCATCAATATTCAATTCCGGGTTAGGGTATAACAAATACCGCTTCCGCAATTGCTGCCAATGCGTTTCATCCGCTTGCCAGGTTTTAACGATGCCGGCCGGATCTTCTCCTGCTAAAATTTGACTCAGCACCGTTTCAGATCCCAGCAAATTTTCCTCTTCTTCCAGACGGTAATTATCCGGATACAAGCGGTACAATAGGACGGCGATTTCTAAACCCAGACGCACGGGTTGAATTGACCGGCGATCCGTCATCAGGATGTAAACGCCCTGACATTTTTGGCCGGCAAATTTACTCGCTTGCGGGGTAAAGGAAACCGGATAAAAACGAACGCCTGCCAGGCCTCTTGCATTCAGCGCCGCCGCCATTTGTACCCCGTCGATCCAGGGAGCACCGATCTGTTCAAAGGGGCTGCCGGTGCCGCGACCCACTGAAATGGGGGTTCCCTCGATGGCGCCGATGCCCGGATACAAGGTGGCCTGAATCAAATTTTGCATGTTGGGCGACGGATTCACCCAGGGCAGGCCGGTCTCATCAAACCAATATCGGCGCCGCCAACCCTTCATTTTTACAACGGTTAATTCCACTGGGATATCATTCTCGGCGCTAAAAAGCAGGGCCAGTTCGCCCATGGTCAACCCATGTCGGATGGGCATGGGAAAATAGCCCGTAAATCCGATAAATTTTTGATCCAAGATGGGGCCTTCGATCTGAAGACCGTTGATGGGGTTGGGACGATCCAATATCATCACCCTGACTTTTTGTTTGGCCGCGGACTCCAGCATATAGGCCATGGTGGACATGTAAGTGTAGAAACGTGTACCGATATCCTGCAAATCGATCACGATGGTGTCAATACCGGTCAGCATGTCAGGTGAGGGCCGCAGGTGTTCCCCGTAAAGCGAGTGGATTACCCGTCCGGTTTTCTTATCTCGTGAAGAGGGCACGCGATCGTCACGGACGCCGCGAATGCCGTGTTCCGGGCTGAAGAGGGCAATTAACTCAAGATTGGCAGCCTCATCCAATAAATCGATGGCACTGACACCGTCGCGAGCCCGGCCGGTTTGGTTCGTCAGCAGGCCGATTTTCTGGCCTCGCAACCGATTAAAATCCTCGGCCCGCAGAACATCCAGACCGCTTAGGACCTGACCGTCAGGCTGATTTTTTTCCGTCAATAAATTTTGCGGCTGGAAGGTTGCGGCGTCCGTCTTCGCGGTTAATGGCGCCGATGTGGTCTGACCGGCCGCAACACTGACAGCGATGGTGATTATGTGCTCGCGCAATTCAGATACATCGCCTTTTCCGGATGGATGAAGCCGGTTGGAAAGAAATACAATATACAGTCCGGTTGCGGGATGGAGCCAGAGTTTGGTGCCAGTGAAACCGGAGTGGTCGATCGGCAAGG
>JARFPZ010000564.1 GCA_029288035.1 Desulfosarcina sp. | reverse complement strand
ATCTTTGACAATGAAAACATCATCCGGCATTTTAGCCGCAAGGGGCAAAAAGTCGATGGCAAACGCGTTTATCTCTCCGAGCCGCTGGTATCCCAAGCACTTGAGATGGCACCTAAAAGCTTCAGCATGAAAGGACGAAACGGTGCCAGCGTCCGAATCGGCGAAGATCAGGAAACTACGGTTGTAGCGCCGGGGAACGGAACCCTCTTTATCCAAGATATTGAGGGGTGCCGCCGGCCGGCAACGCTGACCGATTTTGACAATATCGTCAAACTTTGTGAAAACAGTCGCAATGTCAATTTGGTGGGCTCCATTCCAGTGGAACCCTGCGATCTTCCCATACAGTTCAAACCGGCAAGACTGGTTCATCATCTGATGCGCCACAGCAGCAAGCCCTTGATCGGTCAGGCGGCAACCCTCCAGGAGGCGTGCCAAGTTTTCGATATCATCGAAATCGCCTTCGGACAAAAGGGTTATCTCGACAATCACGTGGCGATCGCCTACGGGGTCAATCCTGCCAGCCCCCTTAGTTTCGACCCGCTGACCTGTGAGACCTTGCAGGCATATGCTGAAAAAAAGCAGGCCTTGATCATTTTACCGGGTCTCAAGCCGGGCTTGACCGGCCCCATGGATTTCAAAGGTCTGGCAGTGCTCTCCAATGCCGAGAACCTGGCGGCCCTTACCTGCACCCAGATGATCAATCCCGGCACACCCGTGGTTTACTCCGCGGGCACTTTTATGGTCAACATGAAAAATTTCTATGCGGTCACCGGGTCGCCCCAGAGCGCGCTGGTCAATATTGCCGGCATCCAAATGGCCCGCGAATACTATGGCCTGCCATCACGAACCATGGCAGGGCTAACGGATGCGAAGCGGGTTGACTTCCAGGCCGGTGCCGAAACGATGCAAAACCTGACCCTTTACTCCATGGCGGGTGTGAATATGATCAACGAGTGCTTGGGGGTTCTGGACTCCATTACCACGACCAGTTATGAAAAGTGGATTCTAGACGATGAGCTGCTGAATCGCTTGCGCGTGTTTTCTGCAGGAATCGATCAGGTAGCGACCGATTCTTGCCTTGACATGATGATTGCGCTGGGCCCCGGCGGGAGTTATCTCCAGCATCCCAGCACCCTTCAGAATTGCCGTTCCCTGTATATGCCGGAAATTTCAGACTGGAACACCTTTGAGGATTGGGAAAAAGGCGGCGCTCGTGATCTGCTGCAAATCGCACAAGAAAAATGCAATCAAATGCTAGCAGAACAAAAGGAAATGATACTCCCAGAGGAGCTCGATCTTGAGATTGAGGCATATCTCGAGTCCGCTAAATTCAGAACTACTGACATGTCGTAAAATCTGATGCAACACAAATGTCTGTGATTGCGACAACAATATTGGATTTCGGGAGAAGCGTTCTGAATTTAATTTCTTTTTTTATCGGTTCTATGACCTAAACAAAGGGTGTCACTATAAGTCGGTGGAAGTTTCGTTGCAATATCCACCAGCGTTGATACTAGCTTTTTATAGATGTTGTTGCATCTTGAATTTACGCTTAATTTTTCTACAATTTTTGTAGGTTCATTTAATATCAGGGCCTCCCGAGAAGCTTTACCGACGGAGGTCAGGAGCCCTGAAATTTAGAACATTCCCTGAAAATTGACAGGATATTTTCCATTTAATGAGGTATTTTTTCGTGAACCCTAAGAAACTAATTGATTATACAGGAAGGTAACCCATGGCAACATACTTGAAAAAATCAATCCAAAAAACTGAAGCAAGCGACGGCAAAACCAAAGACATCGTCAAGAGGATATTAAGCGACATCCGCAGTCGCGGGGAGTCCGCGGTATGCGAAATGGCGGCAAAATTTGACAACTGGACGCGCGATTTCATATTAACCAAAGAGGAGATCCAATCGCTTATCGATCTCGTGCCCTCATCCGCTAAGAACGATATTCGTTTTGCTTATGATCAGGTTTATGGCTTTGCCCATAAGCAGCGGGAAAGCATGAAAGCCTTCGAAACAGAACTGTCTCCGGGAGTCATCCTGGGCCAGCGGTTGGTACCTTGCCAATGCGCCGGATGCTATATTCCTGGTGGTCGTTTTGCCCATGCGGCTTCGGCCATTATGAGTGTTGCCACCGCCAAAGCAGCGGGGGTCCCATTTGTCGTTGCCTGCACACCGCCGAGGGGCGACCGTATTAATCCAACGGTGGCCTACGCCCTGTCTCTTTCCGGTGCAGATGTGGTTATGGCTCTGGGGGGTGTCCAGGCCATCGGTACCATGGCTTTCGGTCTATTCACAGGGAAGCCGGCGGATATCCTTGTTGGACCAGGTAATGCTTACGTGGCGGAAGCCAAACGAGAGCTTTTCGGTGAGATCGGTATAGATGTATTTGCCGGTCCCACGGAATCCCTTATCATCGCTGATCAGACAGCGGACCCCATGGTCGTGGCCGTGGATCTGGTAAGTCAGTGTGAGCATGGATACGATTCTCCGGTCTGGTTGTTGACCGATTCTAAAAAACTCGGTGAGAAGGTGATCGAAATTATGCCCAAAGTGATTGCCGATCTGCCGAATCCCGAAGTCGCGGCTTCATCATGGAATGATTACGGCGAAGTGGTCCTTTGTCAAGATCGGGAGGAGCTGGCTGCAATGAATGATGACTATGCTGCCGAGCACGTGCAGGTAATTGCAGCGGATCTGGACTGGTACCTGGAGCATCTTAAAAATTATGGCTCGCTTTTTCTGGGGGAATGCTGCACCGTTACCTATGGGGACAAGACCTCGGGTACCAACCACATACTGCCCACTAAAAAGGCGGCCCGCTATTCCGGTGGCCTCAATGTGGGGAAATTCATTAAAACCCTCACCTACCAAAAATTGACCAAAGAGGCCAACCGCACCATCGGTGCTGTCGCATCCCGCATCTCACGTTACGAAGGTATGGAGGGACATGCCCGTGCGGCCGATATCCGTCTTCGTAAATATTTTCCCGATGAGGAATTCGACTTCGAGGTCTACGACCAGAAATCTTATGTATAGTATTTTGCAATCTTCAATTTTCAATTCCCCGATAGATCGGAGGAAAACTTAGGGGACGTTGTTGACCAGTTCGACTTATTTAATGCGCAATTTTAGATCGAATCAGGTATTGCAAATATTTCCATATCATACCAAGAATGTTTTCACAAAGGGTCAACATTCACTTGCCATTTCGGGATCGGGACTCCTTGTTTTTCTTTTAGGAAACGATAGCACTTGTTAACAATCTGATTCAATCCCAGAAATCAGCTCCAGGCTGATGGCGATTGTCGGACAGACTCTAAAATTGCCTATTGACGAAATAATAGTTGACAATATGAAATTATTCAGTGTAAAAAGTTTAAAAAAAGGTTTTTTGTTACTATTATAGTAATATAAGAACTTCAATAGAAATTTTGATCAATTAATAGCATGGCTACTTAACATTGGCGCCCATCCTTGGAGCAGTTGAGAACGCAGGTGATGTATAGTGTTAGAAATAAGGAAATTAACCATGCTTATGCCACACCCATCGTACCCTAATCATAGTTCAGTATATGGAAGTCTTAAGCTAATTTAATGTATGCACTATCATGGTTGGTGAGGATTAATTTAACCAGGTTAGGATAGAATATAAATGAAAGCGCTTGTGTACACAAAACCGAACGAGTTAGTGTATAGGGACGAGCCGGATCCGGCGCCCGGAGAGGGTCAGGTGCTGATAAAAGTAGAAGCATCGGGCATCTGCGGATCCGACATGCACGCCTACCACGGGCATGACCCTCGCAGGGTGCCCCCGCTTATTCTGGGGCACGAGGTGGCGGGAACCGTTGCATCGGGGAAAAGCAAAGGTGAGCGCGTGGCGATAAACCCGCTCATGACATGCGGCATTTGCGCATACTGTGAAAGCGGCCGCACGAACCTTTGCACTGCGCGGGAACTCATTGGAATGCGTGTTTCGGGCGCATACTGCGAGTACGTTTCGATTGCTGAACGAAACTTGGTCCCCATCCCCGACTCCTTAAACTTGGTCACGGCCTCCCTCGCAGAGCCGGCAGCCTGCTCTCTCCATGCCCTCAACAAGGCACGGATGCATTCTGCGCGGCCCCTTTCGGAGCTGCGGGCAATGGTTATCGGGGGCGGGGCCATCGGCATGCTCTCCGCTTTGCTTCTCACAAGTTACGGGTGCAGGCATGTAACGGTGGCCGAGACCAACGGGCTGAGGCGGGGGACGGTTGCACGCTCGGTAGGCTGCGTAGTCTATGACCCGTCGAGCGATCCCGCACTCCCTGGCAATTCTTACGGGCTGGTGATCGACACGGTAGGGGGAGGCGTGACCCGAGCTCTGGGATCGCAGGTTGTCACGCCGGGAGGGGTCTTCGTACATATCGGGCTCATGGATTCCAAGGAAGGCCTCGACATCAGGAAGATGACCTTGCAGGAAGTTTGCCTCATCGGAATCTATACATACACGCGGGAGGATTTCAGGGCCACCGTCGAAGCCTTGGCTGTCGGCATGTTCGGCGGCCTCGAATGGGTAAAGACTATGCCCCTATCCGAAGGTGCCCGCGCCTTCGATGACCTTGACAAGGGAAGAGTCCCGGCGGCCAAGATTGTGATGGTACCGGAACTGTAGACGGCATTGCAGCGTCACCATAGCCAAACAAGCTCATTTAATACAAAAAAATAATAATGTTGATCCCTTATTACCCACAAAGACAATTCGGAACAAGAAAATGAATGCGAATACCCACCCGGCCCTTGTTGGGTCGCTCAGCTCTCCCAATCCATCCGTAAAGCTCATCAACTTCAGTCCTGGGCCGACGTCATTGCCAAAGGCCGTTGAGGACGAGATTGCTGCTGTCTTCAAAAAGCCCGGGCTCACGTCTCTGGCATTATCGCACCGGTCGCCGGAGTTTCTGAATACACTCGACCATGTTACAGCGTCTGTTAGACGGATCATGGATTTACCGGACGACTACGAGGTGCTTTTCACGCATGGCGGTGGCCACGGACAGTTCGCCGCCGTGCCGTTGAACCTCTGCCACGACAACTCGGACGTTGCGACGTATATTGTTAACGGCACGTGGTCGGAGAGGGCCCGCGATGAAGCTCAGAAGTATTGTACCGTCCATACCATTGATGGAAGGGACCCTCATACGGGGGGCTATACGACTTTCCCCGAGTTGACCGAAGAGGAGATCGATCCCAAGAGCAAATTCGTCTATCTTTGCTCCAATGAGACCGTAAATGGCATCGAGAATCACAGGCTTCCCAAACTTCCGGAGTCGCGTCGGAAAATTCCCCTGGTCATCGATGCGAGTTCCGACTTCACAACCAAGCCGATCGATTGGCACGGCGACGGCGTTGGGGTGCTCTTTGCTTGTGCGTCGAAGAATATTGGTCACCCGGGTGTCACCCTGACGGTCGTGCGTAGGGATCTTCTTGGAAAGGACAAGACATCCCCCCTCTGCCCTGGGGTTTTTAATTATACAATCACTGTGGAGGCTGGCAACCTCTGGAATACCCCCGCGACCTTCAACATCGAAGTCGTTGGTTACCTCATGGACTGGCTCGATCGCGAAGGTGGCGTAGCAGAGAACGAGCGCCGTTCCATCGCCAAAAGCCGTATCCTTTACGATGTCATTGATAACTCCGGTGGTTTTTATGGCACCCCTGTGCAAGATAAAGCATTGAGAAGCCGGATGAATATCCCGTTCAACATCAAGGGGGGAGATGAAAAATTAACCGACGAATTTCTCATTCAGAGCTGGAACGAGGGTATGGTTGGGTTGCGCACCCTTACGCCCTTTGGAGTGGGAGAATATCTTAGGGCGAGCTTGTATAATGGGATCACTGAGGAGGACGCCGCCAGCCTCGCTGATTTCATGCAACGGTTCGCTCGCGAACATTCAGCGTAGCAATCGTTCCCCTTGTGATTTCAGAATTCCGCTGACCTTCTCGCTGGAAGACTGCCAAACCATTGCGACGATTATCAAACAGGTAGTAGAGGACGTTTTGAGGTAAAGGCTTCATTCCAATTCAAATGATGGAATGCTTAAATAGTAGGATAGTACTAAATTTAAACAACAAATCCCAAATCACAAATATCAAACCAATTCCAATGACCAAAATTTCAAATTCAAAATGGTTGGGTCATTGAATATTGGAATTTGCGATTTTCTTATATTGCAGAAATTCCGAAACGTTTAAATAACCTTCAAAAATTGAAGCTCTCAGTTTATGAAAGCTTCAGACAAATGATAGGAGGTGAGAGAAATGGTAAAACGAAATTTTTACTCGGAGCTGTCCATGTCGGGTGGATTCGGATTCAATGTATTTACCGATGACGAGATTAACAAAATTCACCTTGCGACGCTCGAAGTACTGGAAAAAACCGGTCTTTATGTTGGGACAGCGGAAGCCCTGGATATCCTTGAAGGGGGCGGCGCCAAGGTAGACCGAGAAACGAGAATTGCAAAATTTCCATCCTATCTGGTGGAAGATTGTATTCGTTCTGCCCCACCCAAGATCGTTCTCTATGGCCGTGATCCCAAGCATGATGTTGTTTTGGAAGATAAGCGGGTCAGTTTCTGTACCTTCGGACAAGGCGTGTCCATCATGGATCCGGATGGTACCGTACGGGCATCGGTCAACGAAGATGTCGGTAAGGCCGCCCTGCTCACCGATGCGATGGAAGAAGTCGATGTGTGTGAGCGGTCACTGACCGCCGGGGATGCGCCGGATAATGTGGCACCCATTTATGAGGCTGAGGTGGTGTTTGCCAAC
>JARFPZ010000469.1 GCA_029288035.1 Desulfosarcina sp. | reverse complement strand
TTTTTACACTGGCTTTTTAAAAGCTTTCGTTGTAAAGTCTGTGTTTTCTGATTTATAAAGACATTACTGCCATACGGTAATTTAGGTTGACTTTATGTCGGATACTAACAAAACGGTGACGCTGTTTATCCAGTGCCTGGTGGATGGAATTTATCCGGAAGCCGGGGAAGCCATGGTGAAAATTTTTCGTAAACTGGGTATCGATCTGAACTGCCCGACGACGCAAACTTGTTGCGGACAGCCCGCTTTCAACGCCGGCTATCGTCGGGAAGCCGGTGTTGCCGCCAAACGGTTTATCGACATTTTTGAGGCTGCCGAAGTCATCGTTTGTCCTTCCGGTTCCTGTGTCGCCATGGTACGACATCACTACCCCCAATTATTCGATGACGATGATCCATGGCTGCAGCGTGCCAAACAGGTGGCCGCCAAAACATATGAATTGACGGAATATCTGGTGGACGTCCTGGGTGCGCAAGATCTCGGCGCGCGTTATGAAGGTAAAATTACCTATCATGACTCATGCCATTTATTGCGAAATCTTCGAATCCAGTCGCAACCCCGAAAGCTACTTTCCAAAGTTGGCGGTGCTGAATTTATTGAAATGCACGATGCCGACCGGTGCTGTGGGTTCGGTGGGTCATTTGCCGTGAAGTTTGCGGATATATCAGCAGCCATGGTGACAGACAAAGTCAATAACATTATTGCCTCCGGTGCCGATACCGTTGTCGGATGCGATATGGGCTGTTTAATGAACATCCAGGGAATGCTCAACCGGATGGGGTCGGATATTAAAACCATGCATATTGCGCAGATTCTGGCTGGATAGGACCTAAAATTGAAGAATGACGAATTAAGGAATTTTTTCTATTATATTATTTAAAAATGCGGAGCGAAGCGAATACCATAATTCGTTCCGTCGGCGGATCGCTCCGTCGTTTATTAAAATTGATAAAATGACTATAATTGAAACCCTTAACACGTAACTCGTAACCCGAAACTCGCAATTATGAGTGAAATTACCAATGCCGATTATATCGCTGAAGCCAAGAAGGCTTTAAATGATCCGGTTCTGCAAAATGCACTGGCGGACCTTCAGGCAAGATTCGGCCGGGCAACGGCACTTGCTTACCGGAATTTGCCGGAAGGTCCGGACTTGCGTCTCAAAGCCCATGACATCCGGGCAAAGACCATCGAAAACCTAGATGTTGTGTTGGAAACCCTGGCCGAAAACGTCCGAAAAAATGGCGGGCATGTGTTCTTTGCCTATGATACGCAAGCCGCTCTGGATTATTGCCTGGCAACAGCCCGCAGGCACAAGGTCAAGCTGGCCGTCAAGGGAAAATCCATGGTGAGCGAAGAAATCGGACTGAATACCGCCTTAATCGAGAACGGCATTGAAGTGGCTGAAACCGACCTGGGTGAGTATATCATCCAGTTGGCCGGAGAACGGCCGTCTCACATCATTGCACCGGCAATCCATAAGAGCAGGAAGGATATCGGCAAGCTCTTTGCCGACAAGATCAGGATACCGTATACCGATGACCCGCCCAGGTTAACCCGGGCCGCCAGAAAAGCGTTGCGGGAAAAATTTTTAGCTGCCGGCATTGGATTTTCGGGCTGTAATATCGCCTGTGCGGAAACCGGCCACATCACGACGGTGTCCAATGAGGGCAACATCCGTATGGCGACCACAATGCCCAAGGTTCACGTTGCCATTATGGGAATGGAACGGGTTGCAGCGCGGCTGGAAGACCATGATGTCCTATTAAGGTTGCTCTGTCGCGGTGCTGCCGCCCAGAACATGGCCACATATGTCAGCTACGTCGGCGGCCCCAGGTATTTACAACAAGTTGACGGTCCGGATGAATTTCATCTGGTGATCCTGGACAACGGACGCAGCCGCATCCTGGCAGATGAGGAATTCAGGGAAATGCTTTACTGCATCCGGTGTGCCGCCTGTCTGAATGTTTGTCCGGTCTACGGTAAAATCGGCGGGCATGCTTACGGACATCCTTACTCCGGTCCGGTGGGAGCAGTAGTCATGCCGCTTATGGCAGGCATCAACCGATCTAAAGACCTTTGCCAAGGAGAAACCCTGTGCGGCGCCTGTCAGGATGCATGTTCGGTCAATATCGATCTTCCGCGAATGTTGCTGGCATTGCGGGCCAAGCTTGCCGATGGCGATGCCAACTGGCAGGTGAGCCGTGCCAGTATCCCGGAGAAGGGTATTTACACACTGTGGTCCTGGATTATCCAAAACCGCAGGGTTTACGAACTTTTCCTCCGACTGGCAGCGCTTGGACAGAGCCTATTACCAAAAAATAGAGACTTGATCCGGCGGCTGCCGCCGCCCATGGGCGGATGGACCCGGAACCGGGACATTCAGCCGGTTGCGAAAAAAAGTTTTATGGATCGTTGGCGATCAGGGGACATAGAGTAAAACATGGATACATCAAACCAGGCAGCATTTATCAGCAGAATTCGATCGGCGCTGGGGCATTCCTGGCACCAGCGACGCCCTGCAAACGGGCTTTTTACCGGTAGACCGGCTTCGGAAATTAATAGTATTCTTGAACGAATAAAAACCCGCCGCCGTGCCGAAAGACAGCAGTTAATTGGCAGGCTTATTGAAATGGCCGAGCCAATCAATCTGAATGTCGTTGCTTTGAAAGACCCATCTTCCGTAGCCGCTGCGCTCGCCGATCTCGTTCGGGACAAGAATCCTGAATGGGGTCATAAAAAAAGCGTCGTGGCCTGGGCGCATCCGTTGATCGAAAGCTTGAATCTTCCGGGTGTGCTGGCGGATCAAAATGTGCCGGTATATGTCACCGAGCTGAAAGAGAGCGATGCCGATGAGAAATTCAGGGAAAAAGAAAGAGAGCGGCTGCGCAAACATATCGTTGATTCGTATATTGGTGTAACATCCGCTGATTTTTGCATGGCCGAGACAGCCTCGCTGGTGATGAGAACCCGCCCGGGGCAGGCCCGTTCGGTATCCCTTGTTCCTTCAATCCATATTGCCGTCATCCATCTGGATCAAATCATCGCCGATCTTAAAGAGTTATATGCCCTGATACAATGGGATACCGAAAGTTCCCAAGAGGGGTTGACCAACTGCATGACCTTTATCTCCGGACCCAGTAAAACCGCCGACGTTGAAGCCACCATGGTGCACGGTGCCCACGGACCGCGTGAGGTGTATATTTATGTGGTGACGGATTCGTGAATTGCACCGCCATTTCGTTTTACAACCTTATTCATCCACGCAGCGTATTTTTGAATTCCCTTATCAATGTCATAGCGTGGTTCAAATCCCAATTCTTCTTTGGCCCTGGCAATATCCAATGCGTGGGCACGCTGCATAAGTTCGCCGGGACCAATTTTAACCTTTACTTTAAATGGTGAATACGTCTGCGCGAGTTGCGCCACTTTACCGACACTGGTGGGAACACCGGTTGCAATATTATATACCGAATGTTTCGGGTTTTCCGCTTGGTAGAGCATCGCCGTACCCCGGGCGGCGTCTTCGATATAAGTGAAATCGAGTTTTTGATCGGCACCTTTGTCCATTGTTAAACCTTCCAACCCTTCTAAAGCCCCAAACGCCAACTGGTAAATTCTAATGAATTGAGACGGAAGCTTGCCCGGCCCATAGCAAAAATATACCCGGCTGATCCTAAAATCTAAACCAAAGGCATTCGCGTATTGCCGGCCTAAAAATTCAGAGGAGGCTTTTGTGGATCCGTAGAGGTCACACGGGTTCGGCGGATACCGATCTTCAGATACTGTTCCGCCAACGGCACCGTAGACAGCCCCCGTGCTGGTATAGACTATTTTGGGGATATCGAACTGCCGGGCGATTTCCAGCATATTAAGTGTTCCGCCGATATTGAGTTTCACATTCCCATGGGGGTTCTCAATCACGAATTCTCCCATGATGCCGACCGTGTGAATGATACCATCAATTTGACCTCTATTCTTACTAAAGACGTCTGCCAACTTGGGAAAATCGAGTACATCACCCTTGATGAAAGTGATATTATCCGATACTTCTTTCAGGCAGTCAGGTGTCACCGGATTGGTATCATATAGGATAACCTGATTGCCTTGTCGGGCTAAAAAATATGCCGTCCATGAGGCAATATGCCCGTGCCCTCCGGTGATAAAAACAGCCATGATTTCTT
>JARFPZ010000439.1 GCA_029288035.1 Desulfosarcina sp. | reverse complement strand
GTATAAGAGACAGGACCAGGCGAATATGCACAAAAATGGATGGGCAGATTTAAGATTAACTAAACAAATACACAATAAAATAAGTTAATTCAAAAGGTTCGATTCAGGAAATGTAAACTTTCATCAGAATGTAGATTAGCCATGGGAAATCCACACTGGCCGGGTGTTTTAGGTTTGTTCAGCAAACCAAAACCATCCCTGTTCAATTTTTTGGCGGATTTGAAAGCGCAATCTGCACACTGCGAAAAGGTTTGTTCTTCTACCAAACTGTATCTGTACTTTTGCTGTTTTCGGATGAAAAGGAAAAATAGTGACTAAATAATTGACTCGGTTTCCATTATTTCTAACCTATTAATAAAATCATTTACAATGCCTGTTCAGTAATATCTCAAAACTTTCCCTCAAAGCTAAAATCAGAAAAATATAAATAAATTTCACTTGACATATTATACCACATTGTGCTATCTGAGAACATCCCTTCTGATTTGGTCAGGAATTACCTATACCTCCGCCTCTATCTTCTGAGTTGAAACGATCATTCCTGCTCGAATAGATCCTGGTTTCCCGTAAACTTTAACCTAATAAGGTAAAGATCCAATGGAGAAACCCCTCAAATTGTGCCTACCTTGCTCCTGACAGGGGTTTTGTGTCCTGTTGGGAGGGCAATCCTTTTGGTTAAGTCAGAAAACCTGACCCGCAACTGTGCGCTATTTTCTATCAACCATTGATGCGAATCGCACCCTAATTCACAAAAGGAGGAAAATCCAATGACAAGACAAGAAATCCTTGATCAAATATCTCAAACACTCGGTGGAGTGCCGGGCTGGCTTGAGGGACTGCCAGACTCGCAGCTTGAACATCAGTGGGCACTCACTGCATGGTTCCTCAGCGACAGCAAACTGACTGCACGTGATAAAGCCCTGGTCGCTTTTGGAGCTGCAGCAGCTGGCCGATGTCAGTATTGAACGCCCTTCCATACTGAGCAGTTACGGCTCAGTGGGATAGATGATGACCAAATCCAGGAGGCTTCTTATACAGCTCTCCAGTCTGCTGGTTTTAGCGCTTACCTGCATGGTATTGGTTATAGCCTCAGTCGGTGGTTGGAGGAGTTGAGTGGGGCAGTTGAATACATCAAAAGTCGGAGTGGGTAATTCTTTTAAGATCATTATTACAAAATCGTTTATTTTAATTAATCCTCTCTCATTATCATGATTGTGAGATTTTCACAGTTCTTAAAAACAACTATTGTTAGCAATAACCACCGATAAGGACGACAATTCTAAAACCCTAAATTCTCAAGAAAGGAGGATCCAAACTCCTGTGACACCAAATGGCACAGAAAGGAGCAGCAGACATGAAAAAACGATTTTTCATCATAGCAATTTTTTTGGCAATAGGACCTTTCATTATCAACGCCAACGCCGGATCATCTTATGACATCTACAAAGCAACGTTAATAGAGCCTAACGAGAAAACACCTAATATATCGACTGACGAGCTTCGAAGAATCCTTGAGGAAAAAAGCGCAACTGTTTTTGATGCCCGATCCCCCAAAGAATTCGCGATTGACCATATACCGGGGGCAGTCAATGTCCGTGGTAAGCCGGAAGGCCCGAAAGCAGGAGCAGGGTACGTCTCCGACGTCGATGCAATCGGGCGTCATGTTGGGTATGACAAGGCAGCTTCTATTGTGGTTTATTGCAGTGGCACAATATGAGGTAAGAGTAGACGACTGGCAGCGGAGCTGCTGGCAGAAGGATATAAAAACGTTAAACGTTACCAGCTTGGTATTCCCGTTTGGCGAGCTCTGGAGGGTGTTACTGAGGTAGAGCTCGAAGGTATTGCGTATGCAGTTGAGAGAGGATCAATTCTCATCGATGCCCGGGACTCTGAAGAGTTCATGGCAAGCAGCATCCCTGGCGCTCGAAATCTCCCGCTCGATGACATAAAAGAGGCCAATAAAGAGAAAGATGGGCGCTTACCTGTGGAAGACCATAACGCACGAATCATCATCTTTGGCCGGGACGGAGAGCAAGCAAGGACCGTGTGCGAAGCCCTCACAAAGTTGGCTTTCCATAACGCATCCTTTTACGGGGGCACCTTCGAAACGTTGAGTGCAGAGTTCAAGTGAAGTCCTGATCCTGTAAGGATCCAATGAGTATTTTCGGAAAAGAATGAACCACAAAAGACAGGGTCACCTCCGACCCTGCCTTTTATCCTACTATTTTTTTGCTTAATTTCTAAAAAATTTGAAGCAAGGAGGAGGCTATGGCGGCTGGAATTTTAATAAAGCGAGTAATAAAGGGGGGTGGGGATGCGAAGGTGCTTATGCCTCACCTAATAGAATTAAGAGCTCTTGCAGTCAGACAGCCTGGATACATCTCTGGTGAATCATTTTTTAACTTAGAAAATCCAGAGGAATGTTTAGTGATAAGCAGGTGGACAGATTTAGAACATTGGAAGAAATGGATGCAGGAACCGCGTCGTATCGAGTTAGATGAAAGTATGGAGAAACAGCATGGAGCCAAAACAGAGTTTAGTATTTATGGTATAGGCCTCTGGTAGTGCCCTAACAAAAAGGAAGCAGCCTGACTGCACAGTAAGATGTTGAAATATCCGCTATTTGAAATGATATCATAGGGTTAAAAATTAAGATTTCCAAACGCTATCTAAAAGCAGACAATCGTTTTCAATCGACCTTATTCGTGTATAGCATCTGCTAATCTACCCGCCATAATTCGATCAAAACTCAAAATCCGGCCATAAACTGCGCACATATTTCAAGTCCCCAGGAAAAATTGCGATTTATTGCGCAAATGGGCGGACCGGTTTAAGGTTAGCTGAACAAATACACTATAAAATCAATCAATCCAGAAGGTTCGACTAAGGCACGTTATGAGGCCAGGCACGAAATATAAACTTTCCCCTTTTTGCAGATTAGTCAGGGGAAACCCACAACTGCCGGGAGTTTTAGATTTGTAAAGGGAACCCGAAATATCAGGGTCCAATTTTTGGGTGGATTTGAAAGCGCAATATGAATATTGCAAAAAAAATTTCCCGGTTCGGAATTGTCACAAAATTTTTTCAAAATCACCACGAAACCCATTTTCGCTTTTCCAACCATGAAATGGATGTTTTTATGTTCCTGCTTTGATTAGGCTTGATGGGGTATGCATCCCATTTATCACCGTTTGCTTTGCTATACAGGCATGTCCCCCCAAAATCCGAACCGTACCGATCCCTTGACGTGAATCTGACGAGAACGCTTTTTCGATCATGGCTCACCTCGGCAATAACCGGCTTTCGGTGATAGATATACCACCCCGATGGTTCCGCTATTAAATTTATTGGTATGTCAAAAAAATGATAAAGAGCCTCTTGAGTTGAACATTTTTCGCCGGTATTTTTGTATGTGAAATTAAGCTCCTCATCCATTTTTACCGGTAGACGTTGATCACCCCCTGCGTCACAAAGACTTCTGTTTAATGTGCCGAGTCCGTGGAAAGTGCCTTTTGTATCGTTTGCGATGTGTTCGATGAGTGTTTTAGCATAACCCTTTTTGACTTCGTACCAGTTCCCTTTGCTCTTTTCAGCCTCAAGTAACAGTCTGCCCCGGGGGGTAACCAAAGGGGTTATTCGACCAATAATTGCAGATTCGAGCTCGTCAGAATCATTCATCCATAACTGTTCGATGTAAAATCGTCCACGAAGAGCCCTCGCCCCAATATTCAGGGAGCAAAGGACAGGTGATGATTCAATACCGCCAACCAGTTTAGATAAAATCTCATCCTTTCGCTTTTTTGAAAGAGCCTTCACAGCAGGTCTTGGTTTTCTTTCCGGCCAATTTCTTCTCCACCTCATTCTTCATTCCTCGTTTTTGAATAATGGTTTGTCAACCAAATTGACTTTTGCATAGCCGTTATTGAAATAGAGCGTTATTCAGACACTCGAATGTATAGCACGAGAAAATCGATAATCCCACCCAGAATCCTACTATAAACTGCGTGCAAAATTCAAAAATTTAGGGAAAATTACGATTTATTGCGAAAAATGCGCGGACCGATTGTTGGTTACCTGAACAAATACACAATAAAATCATTTATTTCAAAAGATTCGACTAAGGCACGTTATGAGGCCAGGCACGAAACCTAAACTTTGCCTTTAATGTGGATTGGCCAGGGGAAACCTGCAATGTCAGTGAGTTTTAGATTTGTTCGGCTAATTTAAAATGTCATTTTTCAATTTTCTGGCCGATTTGAAAGTGCAATCCGCAAACTGGGAAAAACAACGTACAGTTTGGATGTTTATAAAATTTTTAAGGCAAAAATGGTGAGATAAAACGGTTTTTGGAATTCTAACACGCATTAGTCCACGTATCTATTGATTCGCTCCTATTCTATACCTGCTTTAGATCATTCAATCCTATCCGGTCTGTCGAAAACAGAAAAAATTATTAATCAGTTTGTTTATTCATGTGAACTCATCGCCGCGGCCAAAAAATCGATTCAATTTGGAAAGGCGACACTCACTTGTATTATCCTCAGAATTTGACAACAAAGTCCAATGGCTTAATCTTAAATTTATATCGATTTAAAACCATTAACCATTTAGGAGAGATACCATGGCAAAAATCGTTCGTTTTCATCAAACAGGAGCAGCCGACGTACTAAAGTTGGAAGATGTGCCACTTTCCGAGCCCGACAAGGGGGAAGTTCGCCTGAAGGTGGAGGCTATTGGTCTTAACCGTGCCGAGGTAATGTTCCGACAAGGACAGTATCTTGAAGATGCGGTATTTCCGTCAAGACTCGGATACGAAGCCGCCGGCATTGTTGACGCCGTAGGACCGGGTGCCGGCGATATTCAAATCGGTGACCGAGTGAGCACCATTCCTTCATTTTCCATCGGTAAATATGGTGTCTACGGAGAAAGCGCCATCGTCCCCGCCTCAGCGGTAGCCGGATATCCCGATAATCTATCAGCGGTCGAAGGCGCAGCAATCTGGATGCAGTACATGACCGCATTTGGTGCGCTGGTCGAATATGGTCGGTTGAAAAAAGAGGATACCGTGTTAATTACAGCTGCCAGCAGCAGCGTCGGGCTTGCCGCTATTCAGATAGTCAAGTCTGTCGGAGGCATGGCTGTTGCTACGACGCGCGGCGACAGCAAAAAAGAATTTCTTCTCGAGGCTGGCGCTGACCAAGTCATTGTGACCGATAAGGAGGATGTGGCAGTCAAAATGAACGATCTTACGGACGGCAAAGGTGCCACCATCATTTTCGATCCGGTGGCCGGACCTTTTCTGGAAAAACTTGCCGCTGCGGCAGCGCAACGTGCCATCATTTTTCAATACGGTGCGTTATCATTGGCCCCAACGCCGTTTCCTTTGTTTGAAGCAATCGGAAAAGGCCTGACCGTGCGGGGTTACACCTTGTTTGAAATCGTTTCAGATCCTGAAATGATGGCTCGCGGTAAAAAGTTTATCTATGATGGTCTATCATCCGGTGCATTGAAACCGATCATCGCTCAGACGTTCCCGCTTGAGGAAATCGTCGAGGCCCATCGTTTTATGGAGTCCAATCAGCAAATGGGTAAAATTGTCGTGACTGTATAATAAAACAGTCTGCGCCACCAGGGCTGTCCAGTAGAAATGTAGACTAGGGAGTGATCATGATTTCATTCAAGCGGTTGGTTTTCACGACAGTCTTTTTCATGGCATTTGAGATTGCACCGACGGCCATAGCTGAAAATGGGTGCACCGGGGATAACGTCCCGAGTGCGGCGACAACTGTACCGATCATCAACCATTGGATTGGCGAGTATCCGGTGGCCCAACTAGACCGACTCCCCGAGGCACAAAGGGATACACCGATCGGCTTTATCAACGATCCCGATATATTCCGGACCGTATGGCAGGCCTTTAAGCCAAAAGATGAGCCGCCCAAGCTCGATTTCGACCACAACATGGTCATTTTTATAAGAAACGTGAGGTTTTTCAACCGAATACGTATTCTCAAGGTTGTCCTAAGCGACGGCATCGCCGACATTGTGGCTATGGAGACCCGATCTGCATTGCCTATTGAGGACAAAGTGGCGATGGCCTTGGCCGAAATACCGAAAAAGGGTGTTCGGGCTTTTCGTTCAGGAAAACACCTGATTCCGGTGCGACTGGATCCCAGCAATATCTCTTATCGAATAGACGGCATAGAGATTGAGCTGATCAGTGGCTGTAGCGCAGTAGAGGGGGCGCGTGGGTCGGTGGGTGGG
>JARFPZ010000362.1 GCA_029288035.1 Desulfosarcina sp. | reverse complement strand
CGGAATGGATTTATTGTATTCTTCTTTGGCCTGATAGATCAGTTGCTCTTTTTCCTGAGTCGCCTGGTTGACCTCGTTAAAAGAAGGCTGCACTGGTCCGGGGACATTGGTTCTTTTCATTTCGATGGTGACGATATGGATGCCGGTTTCGGCCTGGTCCAGTTCTTTTTGCAGCAGTCCGCGGGCCTCCACCGCAATTTCATCCGGTTTGCTGATGACCTCGTTGATACTGCGGTCCCCGACCACCAGTCGCATCGAGGCCTCGGACATATCGGTCAGGATTCTGCGGACATCGCGCACCTTAAATAGATAGTTATAGGGATCTTTAACCCGGTACTGGACAATCCAGGGTACCAGGGCGACATTCAGATCTCCGGTGAGCATCAGGGCAACGTTGGCATTTTCAGTTCCGGCATTTAAGCGCGATCTGCTGTCGGTTCTGGCCGAAGCGAACCCGAATTCTTCGGTCCTGATCTGTTTAACATTAACCTTGGTGACCTTTTCGATGCCAATCGGTAATTTAAAATTAAGTCCCGGCTGGGCGGTACGGACATACCTACCGAAAAGCTGGATGATACCGACTTCATCCTGCTTGACGGTATAAAAAGTGCTTGAACCAATCATGATGACAACAATCACCAGGACGACCAGCGGGCCGCCAGGCAGTTTGAATTTCTTGAATTTTTCCAGGATTTCATCCATCTGGGGTGGCGTGCCGCCGCCAATACCGCCGCCCCTGCCTTGTTGCTGCTGCTTCAGCTTATCCCAATCCCAACTCATAGCTTGTTTCCCGTAAAAATGGTTAATAACAGCGGATTCAATACAGTTGGTTCTTGAATCCCAGATATCTGTTGTACGCGGCCGAATGACGATATCCTCGGCTGCGAGAAAAATATGATGATATGAAAATTTTTACCTAACAATAAGTTGCCCGGCTATTCAAGTCAAGTAAAAAGCATCTCAGCAGAGATTTACTTGACATGCTGGAGATCGGCTGGCAATCTAATTGCTGAGATGAAATCAAAAAAAGATAGCGCAAGAATTGTACACATCAGCAGTGTCATCGACGATGTTTTAAAAACCTATCGACGTGAACCCGATGGCGAATTGTTGCAGGTCTGGCATGTTTGGGACAGCATTGTCGGTGACGTCATTGCAAAAAACACCAAACCCGGCGCCTTTAAAGGCAGGATATTACTGGTATATGTGACGAGCTCAACCTGGGTTCACCAGCTTCAATTTTTAAAAGCGGAAATGATTACCAAATTGAATGAGGCCCTGGGAAAATCGCTCATAGATGATTTAAAATTTAAAATCGGACCGGTGTAGAGATTGAAGACTGAATATTGAAGATTGAATATTTATGGATGTCGCTCTCCGAGGTGTAGGCACTACAATCCCTGCGAGCCGGAGGCTTCGCTCTGCTCTGACTTTAGGCACTTTAATTCATTTTAGGCAGTCGTGTGAACGCTTATACCTCAGACACATTTTTTGATGGAAAGATCCGACTAACTCAAGATCGATTTGGCTACCGCTTCTCCATTGATGCTGTTCTGCTGGCCCATTTTGCCGATCCACGGTCTGGGGATAAGGTGCTCGATTTAGGGACCGGCTGTGGTATTATTCCGCTCATTTTAGCCTATCGGCAGCCCCATATTTCACTCTACGGGGTCGAGGTGCAAACGGCGCTTGCCGATCTGGCCATTTCCAACGTGAGGGAAAATCGATTGGAGGATCGTATTACCGTTGTTTGTACTGATATGAAATTGCTGAGACCGGCGATGACCGCCGGCCCGGTGGATCTGGTGGTTTGCAATCCTCCTTTCCGCAGGCAAGGATCCGGTAGATTAAACCCGGACGTACAGCGTGCTGTTGCCCGCCATGAAATCAAAGCAAATTTGAGCGATGTCATTCAAACCTCCCATCGTATGTTGCGTAAGGCGGGACGCTTGGTCCTCATTTATACGGCCGGCCGTTTGACCGATGTCCTGTCCGGGATGCGGATCGGGGGCATTGAGCCGAAATTCATGCGCATGATCCATTCCCGTCAAGATGCAAAGGCGACCTTAGTTCTTATCGAAGGTGTCAACGGCGGACGCCCGGATCTCAAAATTGCCCCACCCCTGATCATATACGATAGAACTAATGATTACACCGAGGAGGTCGCGTCGATGTTCAGGCCATGACAGATGACAGTTTACAGATGACGGAGGGCAGAAAACTGACAGGGTCGCGTCGCTATAAAAGACAATTGCTTGGGCAAGATAAAGCGGCTTGCCCAATGAAATTCATAAAGATTCCAAGTACCAGACCACAAATCACGAACAAATACGAATATCCAAAATTCAAAATTCGAAACAGATAAAATGACAGCGAGACATTGGAGAAAACAAATTTTTCCCATTGCAATTCGACTTCACAAGTCTTAATTTAACGTTTCTGAGCGGCGGTCACGGGCTGATGATTGTTGACAGTCCCAGACAAAAGGTATATTGACATCTACCTAATAAATTCCTGGGTCAAGTGGTTCATCGTTCACGGTTCTGGGTTAAATAGTCCTAATTATCTGATGGCCTTTGGATTAGGTATTGATAGTGGCGGCAAGGCTGGTCCTCCACGGGGTGGAAAAATCAATTTATGGGTCATGCCCCGCCCTTTGCAATTTTGACATACTATAACCCATGAACCCGGAACCGTGTGTTTGCGGAGAGGTGGCCGAGCGGCTGAAGGCCCTGCTCTCGAAAAGCAGTATCCTGTCAAAAACGGGATCGTGGGTTCGAATCCCACCCTCTCCGCCAGGTGGATCGACCGTCTGATTAAACCGGACGGCCCGGAATTGAGGATCGAATAATTGTTAAACAACGAAATACACCAAACACACGAAATATTTTTGGATTAAGATTTTCGTTTTTCGTGTTTAAATTATCTCTTTTAAACATACAATTTTCCATATTAAACATTCAACCGAACCGGAGAGATGTCCGAGCTGGCTGAAGGAGCACGACTGGAAATCGTGTGTGCTGTCAAAAGCGGCACCGAGGGTTCGAATCCCTCTCTCTCCGCCATCGTCCAATACTGATAACTGAACTGAGTTGAACCCTGAACCGCTCAATTTAGGTGATTATTACATTCCCTATGTCCTATCTCGTTCTTGCACGTAAGTATCGTCCGCAAACCTTTGAACAGGTTGTCGCACAGACGCATATCACCCGAACCTTGACCAATGCAATTTCATCGGGCCGGGTGGCCCATGCCATCCTGTTCTCCGGTCCCCGCGGCACCGGCAAGACGACAGTTGCCCGAGTA
>JARFPZ010000605.1 GCA_029288035.1 Desulfosarcina sp. | reverse complement strand
TCAATATCATAAACCGAAACCCGGGCACCCATCCGGATTAAGCTTTCGGCGGCGGCTAACCCAACCGGGCCGCACCCTATCACCAAAACATCCCGCTCCTTCAGTCCGCCCGTCATTAGGTTTAACCCGGCAACATATCCGTTTCCCGTGGCATCCGCATTGTCAATTACCCGGTAGCTTTTGACGTGCAGCGCGATAAAACGATCATCGTCCGACATTAGAACGATATCCGCTTTTTTTTCAAAGGCTTCAGCCAATCCGGCGACATCCGTGGCCTGGGTTATAAAGGTGTTGGCCCCGAGGTGGCAACTGATGCTTTTTACGGCATCACAAAATTTGCCGATGAGACCTTCACCGCTGGTAACCGGTATGACTGCGACCATGAGGGTGCCAACCGTCTTATTAAATTGGGCTTCACTGATACCGGCGGCACGGCATGCGATTCCTTTTAAGGAATGCCCTGTTCCGGCCACCAGGTCGCCATCATAATCTGCCAGATCATCGGCGATGGTTCGGATATCGGCGGTTGTCAGTCTGGTCACAAGGGGTCCTCCGGCGTGAGATTATTAAGTTTAAATCTGTTCTGCAAATCCGAAATCATGCGGTGCCGCTTTTCCAAGGCCGTCTCACGCGTTGCATCCGCAAAAATCAAGGTCGCCACCCATTCTGCACGGCCCGGTGTATAGTTGGTAATGGCTTCATCCGCACCAAAAAAATCGTGGCAAAGGCAAAGGGCGTCGGCACCGGACATGATGTGTTCCCCGGCAACTTCCAATGAATTTGATGATACCCGGATGTGTTCGTAAACGGCGCCTTTTGGGGGTGCCGAATACGAGGGTTTTTTTTCCACTCCATCTAAAAAAAGCGCTGCGAGCACTTCCAGCATGTTGAGACCGGTTGACCAGTACACCACCGTGGGTGTCTGGCTGGGTAATCTGGCGTCAATCTCCAACACCTTCAGGGTATTGTTGTGTAAAACGATTTCTATGTCCATCAACCCCTTTAGTTTCAATGCCTCGGCGATGGATACTGAAATGCGTTCGAATTCCGAAACTAGGGTTTCAGGCAGATCTGTCGGTGCAATTACCCGTTTGCAATCGAAACCCGAATCCATTGCGAGATCCGTCACCTGTAAGGGCGTATAACGGCCGGGTCGCCCGATTACCTCCAGAGAGTAGGATTTCCCCTGGACGTATTCCTGTAAGACCCACTCATCAGGGGCTTTGATGATGTCTGGTTGAATACTACCGGCATCATGAAAAATCATAACTTCCCGGCTTCCACTGCCAAAACTTGGTTTAGCGACCACCGGATATCCGCATTCGGGCCACGGCAGTGGAATCGGAACACCGATGTGGCCAAAGAGCCGGTTTGATTTTGCCTTGGAGGAAGATATCAGATAGGCTTTCGGATCAAAGGCAAACGCGATGCCTTTTTCTCGGGTCCATTGATCCAAAGCTGAGAGTGCAGATTGGTTTTCAAGGGCGGGGATAATCAGATCGACATCCCCCAGGTTTGTGGAGAGATTTTCTCCGCCGGTAACGTCCAGCCGGATGAAACGGTCGCACAGTCCTGATGCCGGTACAACGGATTTGCGATCAATCAGGATAACTTCCCAGCCGGCTTTTTTTGCAAGATAGGTCGCTTCAACACCCTGAAGATTACCGCCCACAACCGCCACTAACACGCGATTTCCTCCTTTGGAATGTGCATGCCATCGCCTCTTGGCGTGATCTGATCCAGGCAAGATATTCTTCGATCCTAGCAGACCTCAATTCGCAAGCCTCCAATACTTTCATAACAGACGCAATGGTCCGCCTGCCCTCCTCTATATCCAGATTATGCTGGGCCACGCCGGCCAGACCTTCACCCGGCGGCACGATCGAAGTGACGACATTGGCTCCGGCATTCAGCCGTTGTTTCAGCCCGGCCAGACCATCCACGTCCAGTGAAGCCGGAATTAATCTGTTCGGAAATAGCAGCCGCATGACGGCGCTGATCAACATTTCCTTTTGGGGATCCGCCGGCGCTCGCTTCTCCATGGGGGTTCCGGGTTGAGGAACAAAATTCATTACGCGGATCTGATCTGCATCCAATCGCCGCATGACCGCCATGGATTCGGCGATATCAAGATTTGTTTCCCCGGCACCGCAGAGCAGGCCTTCTTCAATCAAAAGTCCGAGATCGTGAGCGTTGAGCTTACTTTCCAGCCTAAGATCATAATCCTGACCCGGCCGGAGCCGATCGAACAACCTACGCTGATGGGTTTCCTGATAGCAGGCATACCAGGAGGCCCCAGCTTCTGCAAGTCTGGCTAGAATATTTGGTGACATCACACCCGGTGACACCATGACGGGTAATTCGGTTGTCTTGCGAATCGATTCGACCAAGTCAATCAGTCGATCAAACCCGGTCCCGGTAGTGTCGAAAAGAGAAGGGTCTTCTCCCATGGTCAGGTCGATGAGGTGAACACCGGCGTCCGCCAGTCCGCGCGCGGCGGCAACAATTTTCGGCGTCGCTTTGCGATATCGCCGGCTTTGGGTATTGGACCTGCGGAAAAAACAGAAACGGCAGTCGTTGCGGCAGTAAGTGCTGGCATAGATAAAGCCATACAAAAAAACAGCGTTGCCGAAATGTTTACGGCGCAAATGGCGGGCTGCCTGAAAAAGCCGGTCGATTTGCTCGTTATCTTTCATGCCAAGAAGAAAGGTAATTTCCTTCTTTGAAAGTATTTCCCCCTCTTCTGCTTTTGCGAGGGTGGCGTCTAACTTATTTGGGTCTTTTCCCATTTTCGAAGTGGTTTTCATTATACTGATGCGTTCTCCTTAAACCGCCGGACGCAGTTGATGTCGATGTCAAGTAACCTGGCAATGTTGAATTTGGCCTCCATGCATTTCGGGGACCCGGCATAGGGATGCAGCAGGCCCAGGTTTAAATCCTCGCGCACTTCTTTCATAATAATCGGATCCGGCAGATCCGCCACCGCCACACCGAGCTTGTCGGCCACATATTTCTTGGCTTCACCGATCTTCATTCCCCGGGCAATTTGCATGCGAGCCACCAGATCTCCGGCAGTTCGCATTCCGCCCATTCCCGAGGCAATCGCGTGGG
>JARFPZ010000303.1 GCA_029288035.1 Desulfosarcina sp. | reverse complement strand
TATAAAGAGCTGTTGGCAAACAGCAAAATTGTTGAAAAAATCAACCCGCTTTTGGCTAATTTTGGTCTGACGATCACCGGTGATGAAATCAACAAGGGAATTGCCGAGCTTGGCAGGGTGGTCGGGTTGTTCTTATACGAGCAGGCACGGTCCGTGGGGACAAATGTCTTTAATCTGGTGGTGAATTTCTTTTTTATGATTTTAATCATTTTTTATCTCTTGATCGACAGCCGGCGGTTGGCGTTATTCATTGTCGAACTTTCACCTCTGCCGGATGACCAGGATGAGAAACTGATCCAAAAATTTAAGGACATGGCCGGCGCCATTCTGATCGGCAATGGATTGGGCGGAATCATTCAGGGAACACTGGGGGGCGCCGTTTTTGCATTGTTCGGTTTTAATTCTCCCTTTCTCTGGGGTGTGATCATGGCATTGATGGCATTTTTGCCGATTGTGGGGATCGGCATCGTATTCATTCCAGCGTCAATCTATTTGTTTTTATATGGGCGATTTGCAGCCGGCATCTTTTTTATCGTTTTTTATGTATTACTTTCCGGTGGGATCGAATATTTTTTTAAACCCAAATTGGTGGGAAAGCGGGTTCAGATGCACACATTGTTGGTGTTTCTCTCCATTATCGGCGGGTTGAGACTTTTTGGGATATTGGGCATTATCTACGGCCCCCTGGTGGTGACCGCCTTCCTAACCTTAACCGATATTTATGAATCCAGCTATCGACGGATTGTCGAACCTGCAGGGAAACAAGAAAGTGGCTAAATCCCGCCATTCTGCAAAGTCTTAACGTCAGACCCCGCAAACAAGCATACGACAAATGATAAATAATAGGAGTTGAAATGATCCAAAACGAGGCAATGGGTGAAATCAGCATTGAAGAAGAGATGAAAAAATCATATCTCGATTACGCCATGAGTGTCATCATCGGCCGGGCTTTACCGGATGTGCGCGATGGCCTCAAACCTGTCCACCGGCGGGTGCTGTTTGCTATGCGGGAACTTAAAAACGATTATAACAAACCCTATAAAAAATCAGCCCGCATCGTTGGTGATGTAATTGGTAAATATCATCCGCATGGAGATACGGCCGTCTACGATACAATTGTGCGACTGGCTCAGGATTTTTCCATGCGATATCCGATGGTGGACGGGCAGGGAAATTTCGGCTCCATTGACGGAGACCCGCCAGCTGCCATGCGGTATACTGAAATCCGCATGCAGCGCCTGGCACACCAGATGCTGGAAGACCTGGACAAAGAAACCGTCGAATTTGTGCCGAATTATGACGAATCGCTCTCCGAACCGGCAGTGTTTCCCTCAAAAATTCCCTATCTCTTGATAAACGGTTCGGACGTGATTGCCGTTGGAATGGCCACTAATATACCGCCGCATAACCTTTCTGATGTTATCAAAGCCGCTGTGGCGTTGATCGATAATCCGCAAATCACATGGCAGGAACTTATGCACTATATTCCGGGTCCCGATTTCCCGACCGGTGGCATAATATACGGAACAGACGGTATTAAAGAGGCCTATCGGAACGGGCGGGGCATCATCAAGATTCGAGCCCGGGTGGTCGTCGAAAAAGATAAGCGCACTCAGCGCGAAACCATTATCGTGACGGAATTGCCCTACCAGGTCAATAAAGCCAAGCTGGTCGAAAAGATTGCCGAACTAGTCAGAGATAAGCATATCGAAGGTGTTAGTTATGTGCGGGATGAATCGGATCGGGAAGGCATGCGTGTAGCGGTCGGTCTTAAAAAGGACCAGATTGCCGGTGTGACCATCAATCAACTTTATAAAATGACGCGGATGGAAAATACCTTCGGCATCATTTTCCTCGCCATTGTCAACAATCGGCCCGAAATGTTGGCCTTAAAGGAAATCCTGGAATACTTTATCCTGCATCGCAAAGATATTGTCATCCGGCGAACCCGTTATGATTTAAAAAAAGCCGAAGCACGGGCCCATATCCTGGAGGGTTTGAAAATCGCCCTTGATCATCTGGATGATGTTGTGGCCTTGATTCGGCAATCCACATCACCCCCGGAGGCCAAAGAACGACTGATCGAAGCCTACGACCTGACTGCCATCCAGGCCCAGGCCATTCTTGATATGCGGCTGCAGCGACTCACAGGTCTTGAACGCGAAAAAATTGTGGAAGAATATAAGGAATTGCTCAAAGATATTGCCCGATTTAAAGAAATTCTCGCCAATGAGCGACTGGTTCTCAATATTATCAAAGAAGAGCTTGGCGAGATCCAAACGGAATACGGTGATCACAGGTACACAGAAATTGTTGAAAAAACAAGAGAAATCACCATCGAAGACATGATTGTCGAAGAGGATATGGTTGTTAGCATTTCCAAACGGGGATATATCAAACGAAATCCCATAACCCTTTACCGCAATCAACGCCGCGGAGGCAAAGGCAAGACGGGCATGGGGATAAAAGAGGATGATTTTGTCGAGCATCTGTTTGTCGCTTCCACCCATCACACCTT
>JARFPZ010000288.1 GCA_029288035.1 Desulfosarcina sp. | reverse complement strand
ATCTATGGACGCTTCGGTGTTGATTTTCAGGTGCATGTCATTTTGAAGCTCATCCAACGACTCAAAATTCGCTTTGAGTTGTTTTAAATGACGTAAACGTGCATCAGAGACATAAGCGGTCTTTTCACGGTCAGTCAAACGCTTTTTCAGGATTTCATATGATGCTACACATTCGATAAAAATGATATTTGCATCCATGTCTCTTGCCAGGCGAATCACTTCATCTCGCTGATGGCGGCGGCTGAAGGTGGCATCCAAAATGATCGAATTACCTTTATCGACAGCTTCCTGGGCCAACATGATGAGCTTTCCGTAAGTTAAGGAGCTGGCTTCTTTTGAATAGATCCCAGTTTCAAACGGCAAAACCCTTGGCGCAACTGGCGGTACCCCGAGCAATTGCTTACGCACACGGTCCGATTGCAGTATCTTCACGTTGAGGGTGCCGCCCATTTCTTTTGCGATGGTGCTTTTACCACTAGCCGGCGAACCGCAAACCACCCAAATTGTCGGCCGGGTAAACTGGATTGCATATCGATAGGCAAGTTTTAAATATCGTTCGGTTTCTCTGATGAGCTTTGCCTTCGCATTCGTCAAGAGATCTTTTTCTTGAAGATAAAAGCAGTTTACCTTAACCCTCACATAGGCTCGATAGCACTTGTAGAAGTCAAGCAGAATGAGCATTTCTTCATCTTTGGTATATTCGAGGAAAGAATTGATAAGATGCCGAGCCACCTGGGGATATCCTTCGAAGTCAAGATCCATAGTCAAGAATGCCAGATCAGATGCGATGTCTGCGTATCGGAATCGGTCATTAAATTCTATGCAGTCAATGATCTGAATACCCTCGCAAAAATAAATATGCCCTGTTCGAAGATCTCCATGACAGTCACGAATTTTTTCCCGTTCAACCCGGCGATCAAATAAGGTTTTGCGTCTAATCAAAAAAGATCGAGTGGCGGCTCTAATGATTGGAAACATATGATCGTCTATCAGATTTCCCGAAAATTGCTCTGTTTGACTGAAATTTTCTTCCGTATTGGTCCAGATTGTCGTCCATGTTCCCAGGCTATTTATACTAGTACCGGTAGATGAATGTTTATAGAATTTTACGAGCACCCGTGCCAACTCATTGACGCAATCCCTGTCTAGTTTGCCCCTGCGCACCAGCTGGAGCATTGAAAATTCCTCCGGGAGTTGGCGCATCTTCACGGCATATTCAACCGTTTCTCCGGGACCAGCCAGATAATACCGTTCATTCGTTTGGGTGATTGGAACCACATCCAGATAGATGTCATTGGAGAGACGTTTATTTAGAATTACTTCCTGTTGACAGTAGTGTCTTCGTTTTTCGAGCGTTCTGAAATCGAGAAATTCAAGGTAAACGGGTTTTTTGATTTTGTAAGCATTTTCGCCCGTTAAAAAAACCTTGGAAATATGGGTGTCACACTGCACGATTGTAGAAACATCATGCGGGTAGAAATCCGGACTTTCCATGGCCTCGAAAATGGCGATTTGGTGTTGCTCTGTCATTCTAGGTGTCTGTCTCTCATTTCCGGATGAAACCATGAAAAAATCCAATCCATCCTGTCTGCCGCGCCGAAGCTTCAGCAAAGGCGGGTTGATCCTGTCAAAAATAAAAATTCCAATGCCATTAAGATTCCTTTTCGATTAAACGGGCCGCTTTGGCTGATAGAGGCCGTGCTGAACCCGGGTACGTTGAACCCTGAATTCCTTACCCTATGTATTATCCAGCAGAGCTGCCTGGGCAGCACATAGCCGAGCCACCGGTACCCGATAAGGTGAGCACGACACATAAGTCAAACCAATCTGATGGCAAAATGATATTGATTTGGGATCACCGGCGTGCTCGCCACAGATCCCGCATTCCAATTCAGGATTAACGGCTCGGGCTTTTTTTACGCAAAGTGCCATAAGCTCGCCGACACCATTCCGATCGAGCGTGGCGAAGGGGTTTTCCGGCAAAATGCCTGTTCGCATATATCTTATCAAAAATCCTGCTTCGGCATCATCTCGGGACATGCCAAAGGTTGTCTGGGTTAAATCATTGGTACCGAAAGAAAAGAATTCTGCATGTTCGGCAAGCTGATGGGCCGTCAGCGCGGCCCGGGGAATTTCAATCATGGTGCCGAACTTGTAGTCTATCTCGATGCCATGTTCCCGCATCACATTTTTGGCCTCGAACTCCAGAATTTCGCGTTGGGCTTTTAGCTCGTTGACGTGGCTGGTCAACGGGATCATTATCTCAGGATGTACTTCGACACCTTCTTTTGCTACCATGCATGCTGCCTCAAAGATAGCACGCACCTGCATGGTGGTCAGTTCAGGAATCTGAATTCCCAGGCGCACACCTCGCAGGCCCAGCATGGGATTACTCTCGTGTAAGCTTTCGACTCGCTTTAAAATCTGTGCTTTTTCTTTGATCTGCAGCAAAAGGGTATCAACTTTCTCAAGGGTATCGGCATGTTTGAGGCGAATTTTAAGATCGGTGAGATCATGGTTTAACTCCATATGATCGGGTAAAAACTCATGCAGCGGCGGATCAATCAGCCGGGTGATGACCGGCAGTCCATCCATTGCCCGAAAAAGACCGGCAAAATCATCTCTTTGAAAGGGCAGCAAGGCATCCAGGGCTTCACGCCGCTCAATCGGCAGATCGCTCATGATCATTTTGTGCAAATAAGGCAGCCGCCGAGGCTCAAAAAACATGTGCTCGGTGCGGCACAAGCCGATTCCTTCAGCACCATAAGTGCGGGCGCGCTGTGCATCGTCAGGATTGTCGGCGTTGGTCCAGACACCCAGGCGTCGAAATGCGTCGGCCCAGGAAAGCAGCTTAATTAGCCAGGGATCCATAATATCGGGCACCGTTGTTTTAATTTTACCGCTGTATACTTCTCCCGCCGTCCCGTCGAGGGATATCCAGTCACCTTCCTTAATGGTGATATCGTTAACTCTCATATTGCGTTTGTTGATATCGATCTTCAACTCTGATACGCCGACCACGGCAGGCTTGCCGAACTGTCGGGCAACCAGTGCGGCATGACTGGTACGACCGCCACGACTGGTCAGAATTCCTTGGGCTGCCAACATACCGTGCACATCATCCGGTTTGGTTTCGGGACGCACCATAATGACTGCTTTATTCTCCTCTTTGGCCCACATTTCTGCTAAATCCGCATCGAAGGCAACCATTCCCACCGCGGCCCCGGGTGAAACATTCAGACCCGTGGCCAGCATGGCACCTTTGGTTTTAGCCGCGACTTCGGCTTCACGTTCAAACTGGGGGTGTAAAAAGAAATCGACCTGTTCCGGCGTGATACGCAACACCGCCTCCTGTTTGGTAATTAACTCTTCTTCAGCCATTTCGACCGCGATACGAACCGCAGCTTGGGCGGTGCGCTTACCGCTGCGGGTTTGCAGCATCCACAACTTACCTTCTTCAACCGTAAATTCCACATCCTGCATTTCGCGATAATGCGTTTCCAGTCGTTTTGCAAGTTGTTCAAATTGGGCATAGATATCCGGCATCTCACTTTTTAACTGTGACAGGTCATTGGTCTGGCGGATGCCGGCCACGACATCTTCACCCTGAGCGTTTTTCAGATAATCCCCTTCGATTCGGTTTTCCCCGGTGGTACCGTTGCGCGTCAAGGCGACACCGGTCAAGCTATCGTCACCTGAATTGCCGAAGACCATGGTGACAATATTGACGGCGGTGCCCAAATCGTGGGCAATAGCGGATGCGTTGCGGTAATCGACAGCTCTTTTGCCGTTCCAACTCTTGAAAACAGCATCGACGGCCATTTTGAGTTGTTCGTGAGGCTCGACGGGGAAATTAGTTGTGGTATGGCGTCTGAAGATGCGTTTGAATTCCTTCGTTAAAGCTCTCAAATCTTCAGCAGTTAATTCGGCATCGGTTTTAACGCCTGCTCTGGAGCGGCATGCATCAATTTGTTCCTCAAAGACTTCATCGGGTATTCTGGTCACAACACTTCCGAACATTTGAATAAGACGACGGAATGAATCATAGACAAAACGCTCATTACCGGTTAATTCGACCAACCCCTTGGCGGTTTCATCATTGAGGCCGATGTTTAAAACGGTATCCATCATCCCGGGCATGGAAAACTTGGCGCCGGAACGACAGGACACCAGCAATGGATTTTTCCGATCACCGAATTTTTTCCCACTTTCTTTTTCTAAATCTGCGACCGCCAGCAGAACCTGATCCCACATTCCCTCCGGCAAAGTTTCCCCGGATGCCAGATAGGCGTTACACGCTTCAGTGGTTATCGTAAAACCGGGTGGCACCGGGACCTGAATGCGAGTCATTTCCGCCAGGTTAGCGCCCTTGCCGCCCAGAAGACCGCGCACGTTTTCCCATTCACCGCCGACATACGTTTCGGCCTGATGAACCTCGCTAAATAGATATACCCATTTCTTCGGCATATTTTCTCTCCTTATCAACACGTTTCCTCTTTTGTGTCATCACCGGATCTGATCAACAAAATTGGAATATCGGCCGCTTGCAGCACCCCTGCCGCCACGCTCCCATATGATACCCGGGCCAGACCGCTCAAACCATGAGTGGCCATTGCAATAAGATCTGTACCGGTCTCTGCAGCTGTATTTAGTATTGCTTTAACAACCGAGCCGTGCGCCAGTTTTGTATCAACATCAATTTCTTTTTCAGTAAACCTGGCTTGGAGATCATCCAGATACCCTTGAGAAAGCGCAAGTTGTTTAACAAACGCCTCATGATATTTTCCAATATCAATAACTTCGTCACGTTCCAGCATAATGGGTTCTTCCTCTACCTTGAGAAAAATTAAGGTGGCATCATTACTTTTAGCGATTTTTTCAACATGCCCCAATATTGCTTCAGCTCGTTTCGACCCGTCCATCGGTACAAGTATTGTTTGATACATTGCTACCTCCTTTCAATAACCTTTCTCAATTCATTGCTAACAGAACGTTGGGATCTGTTATGACAACCACCGGGCAGTTAGACCGATAGCTGACCCGTTCCACTGCACTGCCGACATACCATTTGCCGGCATTTTCCTCGGTATGCGATCCCATCACAATAAGATCTGCATCTTTTTTGCCCACACATTTTATAATTTCCAAATGGGGGAGCGCTCCTCCCCATATATTAAATTCGTGTTCGATCTCAGGAGGGATAAACTTGCATAATTCTTCAAGTTTATTCTTCAACCGGTCTATATCTTTGTCGTAATCGGCTTGAGAATATCGCGGACTGGGCGGTACCGGCGCCATGTGAAAGATGAAAATTATTGAGTCATACTCCTGCGCCAGTTTGATCGCAAAAAACAGGGCACTTTTGCAGGATTCTGAAAAATCAGTCCCTACCACTATTTTTTTGAATTTTAATTTTTCTGCCGGTATGCTACGATTTGCAATCATTACCGGACAGCGCTCATGCATGATGACCCCTTGAACGGTGCTTCCGACTTTACCTTTTACGCGCACGACACCCATCTCTTTGGCCCGTTCGGTATGGGGACCCAGCACGATCAGGTCAGTCTTGTCTTTCCTGGCCTGCCGCAAAATCTCCTTCCATGGGAAGCCGGGGGTTACCTTAATCTTATAAGGAACACCAGATCCCAAAACGCCGGCACAGCTTTTATGAATCTCTTTCTTAACGGTTTCCTCATACTCAGAGCTGGCAACAATTTCTTCTCCTGTTCGAAAATGTTTCACAAAACGTCGGTCCTTGGTGGTCTCGGATTCGAGCACATGAAGGATAGATAATTGCGCATCATTTTGTTCAGCTATTTTCAATGCCGTTAATACCGGTGCATCACAAAAATCTACCCGTTCGGTGGCGACCAATAACCGTTTAAACATTTTATCCTTCTTTCGTTATATTATGATTTTCCATTGCTGCGATCGTCTAAAGTTAATTTACCATTATTGATGACAAGGTCTAAACTTCTTCAATATCAAATAAACTTTTATCGTCAGGAAGTTTAACGCGCCCGATTGATGAGTTCTCATCATTCAGGCTGCGATATTCGTCGAGCAACTCATCACCGATAATTTCATCAAGATGGTGTTTCCGCAGCGTTTGATCTTCCTCAAACTTTTGGGCGCAATTTCGACAGAGCCGGGTTGCCGGCAAAACCTTCAGCCGTTTTATCGAAATCGATTTGCCGCAGAGCTCACATTTTCCATAACTGTCTGATTTCATTTTAATGAGTGCAAGTTCTATTTCTTCAATCTCTTCCTTGCCCCGCTCATCCAGTTTATGAATGAGTTGCACTAAATTTTCTTTTTGGGCCGAATCGATTGATTCGATAAAATGCTGTCCCAATTCGTCACGCTCAAATTCCAAGTGCGCAACCTGTTCCAACATTTCCCTGCGACGATTCAACAATAGTGATTTTAATTTTTTTAAAATATTTTCTTTCATCTGAAACCTTTGCTGGTAGACGTTCGCAGGTTCAGCCCGCCCTGGCCTCCCCTCCGGCCTGTAGGCCTACGGGCCGGAAGCCGGCTCATAGCCTACGCCTCGGAGAGTGCGACTTATAAGATTGTACTACGGTCCGTGTCAGGTTCCCGAATATGAATCTGAATAATTGAGCAACATAAAGCCAGGTCTGAGCCAGGGAGTTCACCGTTTATGGTTACCTTGATTGATCCAAGTATGTTGGGCATGCTTTGGATCGGGCTGAAAACAAATCGATCCAAAGCTATATTTCGGGTGCTGGCGGCGCCTATTCATTTGGTTTCTTCCCGGCTTCCAGTTCACCCATCCGACCTTCTATGGTGTTCAGATCCTCTTTGAGTGCTTCGGCTTCCTCTTTGAGCATTCTGACTTCGTCTTCCCTCGATGGGTATGGCTCGCGATATTGGCCTATCCAATCCGACCGCCTTCGCGCCCATTGGGGCAAACCGGTTTCCCAAAACATATGCCGATATCCCCGGCCTCTACCATAACCAAAACCGACACCACGGCTTGACGATGATCTTTCGAACCCATATGATGCGCCGGGATTGCAATAGCCGCGCCTTCCTCCAGTCATAGGACCTCTGCCGCTCGGTCCGCTTCCATCAAAACCTGGCATTTAAATCACCTCCCTTCCGACTACTAAAAAAAAAGTTTATTGGCAGCAATTCAGTCTTGGAACCTCACAGCTTGTGATGGACCGTGAGATGAGTTGCCGTCGATTTCATTTTATTTGATAGAGCATATTGCGTGCCAACCGAAGATATTAACTAGAAACTTCGTTAATTCAGGGTCTTATCACATTGATGATCTGAAAGTCCTAATTCTCGACCCTTGCAAAATAGAAAAATTGCGAAATCGATGTTGGAATTTTTCTAACTTTTTTTACCAATGATCTGTCGGGGTGCGTGGGTTCAGGGAGAAGGCCCCTGTCGCCTGGTCGATTCGTCGATCCGACGCATTTAGCTAGTCTGGCAAATGCTCCTTGAAAGCGGCAGAGAATTCGGACTGACTCCCTGCGGGTTGGCCGCCAGAGATTCCCTCAGAGCCGGCGCCGTGCTCCCCCCTGTCTCACCAGGACATCGGAGCCTGGCCCTTCATCAACCATCCCTGACATTTTGCCTTGCCGTTTAATTCCGCTGAAACCCACTTCACCAAACCCTTTATCGGTGATAAGAGCCTCCTCGACATTACCCACCCGGAATACACCTATCCCGTTGCCGGTGATAATGTTTGTAAAGTATGCTCTGCAGACCAGTCGGTGGTGCTCGATGATGACGAAAACGCCATTGGGTCGGTACTGAAGCTTCTTTATGACCCTCTTTTTGTGTGAAACGGCAAAGCGCGGTTCAAAAATGTGATCCAGACTCACGCCGCTGAAAGCGCTGTAAAAATTTTGACTGAAGTTATCAATCTGGTCGACGGCTTTGCCGGCAACAGCGAAAAATCAGACCAATCTACAAAGGCAAAGTGGCCTGATATGGAACTAACTCCAATAAAGGCATAAAACATATAATCGCAACCGGCAAGATTATCTGCGATATCTATCGTTCCAGGTTCGATGCCTCCTCCGTGAGGAGCCATTATGGCAATTTTAGAAGGAAGTTCACGATATAGGATCGTGTAATCTTCATCCTCTCTTTCATTTTGTTTCAATTCAGCAATATTTGTGTATTTGTCCAAAACAGTTTAATGCGGGTGTGTCAGCTTCTTGTTCAAATATAATGGCTGTTTGAGCCGCTGTTATCCGATCAATCTTTTGCCAGGGTATTTACCAGGTATCCTACCGCCAGCGAACCTGATACTGTGAACAGCGTCAGCAGGGTGACGTACACCCAGCCGAAATAAGAAATCATAATCGGCAGCAAAAACGGCTTAACCGCACGGTTACCTAAAAAAACAGCAATCAACGAATTCGCCGCTCCTGTTTTCCGCAATTCCTTCAGCAAGGGATACCAGGCATAAATAGGTCCCATTGAGATAATACCGGCGGCGGCTGAGAGTATGAAACCTCTGGTGCTGGATTGTTTGCCGAGGAATCTGACGATATGCGTCGGTTTTAAAAATAGATTCATAAAAACCATGAGTGTGAAAACCAGACCTAAGGGTATCATGAGATTGCGCAATATGGCAGTGCTGCGGCGAAATGCCATTGCAGCCCCGACCGGATTGATAACAAAAACGATTCCGTAGATCATCAGAACACAGCCGGGGAATATCAGCCTCTTAAGGCCGGATCTCTTATTGACAGAATTTCCATTTCCTTTTGTCTTCATAGATCCCACACTGAAAATGCGTAATAGGTTACCACTGTCAGAATACTTATGGCGATGCACAGGACCATAGACAGGGCATTTCTGATAAGGGCAAATTTGTTGCCCAGTGCTGCCATCTCCGCCGGTAACTGCACCAAACCGATGGTCACCCAGGCGGCAATGAAAGCAGTGACTGCATAAAGACTGACTCCTTGTTCCAGAAGTTCGCCGCCGATGACATAGGAGTTGAGGGGGTTGCCTGCAAGAATACTGCCGAGACCGGTTCCAAAGAGGGTGTCCAACAGGGCGTTTCCGGAAAATAGCGATGAAAGCAGGTCCTTTGAGATCAAAGCATTGAAAAGTCCGATGAGCAGGACCACCCCGACAAATACGGGCAGGAGGTTTACCAGCTGCATGCCTGACCTTTTCAGTGCAGGCAGTAATGCGGCTCCGGCAAAATCAGGTTTTTCCAAACTTCGAGCGGGAATGGCGTTAGCCTGTTGCCGGTATTGCGCCACCGCTTCTGCCACCGTGCCTTTGACGCCGGTAACAACGTCAATACCGTTGTCTGCAAGATACTTCATCGCAGTCGGGCTGCAGTAGCCGGTCAAGACCGTATCAACCTTTTTACTGATGGCAATCACCACGGCCGTCATACCGGCCGCTTGTTTGCCGGCAGCCCCGGGATTCGGCAGCGCCTCGATTTCCATGGTTTCAGAATCGACAATGATCAGGTATGAAGAGATCCCAAACCGCTGTGCCACCTGAGCTGCTAGATCTGGCATCTCCGCCGAGATAGCAATTTTCATAGTTGCTGCCGAATCATTTTAACTTGCCAGCAATTCCGCCAGCTGATATTTTACGGCTTCGAAATCAGCATTATTGGGATGACCATCGGCGTCCGAGGCATCGGCAAGCCACACAGGCGGCTCGGGCTTTTTCGACGCTTTTTCAAGAATTTTCGGATTGACTTCGCCCTGGCAACTATAGGTGCCCCGGATATCAGCTTCAGCTGCCAAGGATTTTGCCAACGCCATGCCATGGATGGCATGGTCCGAACCGGCCCCGGCACCATGGGTCGCAAATAGAAAAAGCGGTTTTTTCCCAATCTTGCAAAGATATTCACTGGCTTTCGGATCGGGTTTTCCAGCCATGAGCCAGAAGCCGACAGCGATAAAACCATAATCAGAAGGATCAGGCGCTTCATCGACCGGAAATAAAGCCTTTTCGCCGGGTAACGCTTCAAGGACAGCTTCTGCCAGTTTACGGGTATTGCCGGTCTGACTTGAATACACAACCAAAGATTTCATTTTTAAACTCCTCTTCTTATTTGAGCTTATAAGGATTTATGGTCAATACGGGAATGGGTGAATTCTTCACCACTTTCCTGGCTACGCTGCCAAAGATGGCTCGCTCCAATCCTTTATAACCATGCGTCCCCATCACCACCAGATCTATGGCCTCCGCGTCGATGGTTTTTAGAATTTCGGTGGCTGGATCCCCAGAGCAAATCTTCCGCTCGAAATTGGGGCAGCCTTTCATCTGATCATCACAAATTTTGTCCATGAACTTTTCAGCGGCTTCCATTGCCTCCTTTTGGTACAAATCCAAGGAAATATGGGGAAGATAAAATCCTCCCCACTTCGAAATATCGTCGATCACGTGCAGTAAATAAATCGTACTGTTGTATTTCTCGGACATCGATAGTACGTATGGCAGAATTTTTAACGAGTACTCTCTCAATTCAGACGGGAAAAGAATCTTGTCTATTTTTACCATATTTTTTCACCTCCCATAATTTTATTAACTATTAGGTTGCAGGCTTCCGCTACTTCAGATTCCGGATGCTTAACCAGAAAAGGGTCCCCGGTATCAGCGGACTCCCCCAAGCGCGGATCAATGGGCACTCGACCTAAAAAGGGAATGTCCAATAAAAATATTGCTCTGCTAGCAGGCCCGGTGCTGAACATCTCCTGGCGCTGGCCGCAGTGTTGACATAAAAATCCTTGCATATTTTCAATCCAGCCAAAGATCGGCAGTTCTTCCTTTCTGAAAAAATTGATCATATTTTTGGCTCGGTTCCCGCCGATTTTATGGGGTGCTGTTACAATAATGGTTTTAGCCTGCGGAATAGCTCGAATCACGGTGCGCAATCCTTCACCCGGACCCGACGGTGTGTCTACAAAAAGGTAGTCCAGGCTGTCCCAATTCACGCTGGCAATAAAGCGTCGGATGTCAGATATCTTCAGGGGCTTTCCCCAAACGCCGGTTTCATCTATGTCCTGCCTGAAGGATTCAATGGAAGCCACTTTCAAGTCATCCGAGTACGGTATCGGTATGAATTGTTTATCTGAATTGCCTGCAACTGTGGGTTCAAGACCCAGCATTGTATAAATGTCCGGGCAACGAAAATTAGCATCCATCAGTCCAACCTTCATGCCTTTCTTTGCAAGGGCAACGGCCAAATTAACAATAACGCTGGTTTTGCCCACTCCCCCTTGACTGCTCATAACCAGAAACTTGTGTTTGATTGTTGACATGGAACGCTGAATATCCTGAACTTTCGATGTCTCGTCACTGTTATTATTAGATTCCTCATCCCTGTTGTTCTCTGCAATACTCATAAAATACTCCTTTGTATTTTCTTGCCGGATTTGAGTTAATCCGGTATTTAAATGACGTTTCCGATCAGGAATTCCATGATGCCTTCCTTAATCTTACCCTCAGGCAGATCTTTAAAATAATTAAAACAACTATTACACAAACAAACATGATCTTCGATCTCAAGGATTTCATCAGAACGGACCTTTTCGCCGCATAAGTCACACGAACAGTTTAATCCATGAACATTCCCACCATAAACTGTCATGATAGGGGTTTCATAAACATTCCGGGGATAACCTCTTTTTTGTAATGTAGACATTTTTTAACTCCAATTTGAATGAAGGTCTGGAAGATGTTCGGAAAAAGATGCACGCACACTCGAGAAGCCGGTGAGATGCCGCCTCAATCTTCCTTTTGTTATGTATGACTATTGGAGCCGTATAAGCATCCATGGTTTGTATAGGGTGTTGAAGTTGAGGGGCATCCCATCTCTCCTGTTCTAGGATTTAGCATAAAGCATGCCATTAAAATATAATATGTAGATATGGCAATAATTCAGAGCCTTACAGTTGTTAACCCCATGTCGGATGGTAAAATAGATTATTAAAGTAGAAAAATTCCTAAACTAACTTCGCAAAATTTCGAAATTCAGTATTGGAATTGTTATAAGGGCGAGCTATGCGTTAAATCCAGATGCCAAGGCCTTAGAGACGCTATTTTCGTAGGTTCTGGATCCGAAAAAGAATCTAAATACAGGATTCAAGCTACTTGGCGACGTACAATGGGAAGTAGGATCGAAATCCGATTTTCTGTGCCGCATCGTCCGTATCGCTCAAAAGGAAATGTATATGAAGAACTTATCCGGATAGGCGGGAAGGCAGTCGAATCTAAAATCAAAACAATTAATAAGATGTTAAACTTTCCCCTGCGAAAAAAGGTAATCCGGTGGCCGCAAAAAATCTGTGACGAACTTGAAAAACGAGGTTAACGATTCTTCAAAGCAGTTTCCCCTTAAAATTTCTTAGATAGAACTTCTGTCCTTCGAAATCGGCTTCGACTAACTTGCTTTTAGTGATTAATTGATTGACAACAGACCAATCTGCACCTGCTTTTTTCAGAAAATCACTTACTGCACTCCGCCGCATTGGATGCACCGAGGTAATGCTGATCAGATCTTCCTCAACGTTACCCGTGAAAGCAAAAGCGTCACCTTCGTAACCAATTAAATATTCGACCTGATCGAGCTTTTCGTGAAAGACTTGGAAGGCAATATTAATATCTTTTGGTTCAGGCGGACGCACCCAATTTTCAGCTGGCGGTCGGGTAGGTATGGCTAAATATGCTTTTGATGGATTTAACCTGTGCAGAAAATCGGCCATCTCTTTGAGTATGTCAAGGTCGATACTAATGTCATGAACCAGCATCGTTTCCGTTACGAGCTCTCCTGGGAAAATTTTTGAGAAATCCAGCATCCCATCTAAAATTACACCCAGCTCTAATTCACGATGGGGCCTGTTGATCTTGCGCCAGCTCGCTTTCAAGATAGAATCAAATTTTAGCGAAACCCAATCGGCTTTCATTAGGTCTTCTCTCACATCATCACGATAAATCAAAGATCCGTTGGTAATTACAGCGACCTTGATTCCCAAGGTCTTCAGTCGATCAATTTCGAGACCGATATTAGCATCCAGAGTCGGTTCACCGTCAGGGACGAACGTGAGATAGTCAATTGGTTCGCCTTCTCTCAGTGCATTTTTAACCTTTTTCTTGACATCTTTAATAATTTCATCAGGTTCATAAAACGGACAACGCTCAGCCTGCAAGGTGTGAGTTCTTCCTACCTGGCAATAAATGCAGGAATACGTGCAGACCTTGGGCGGTATATTATTGATGCCCAAACTTCGTCCAAGCCGTCTGGAAGGTACCGGTCCAAAAGCGATCATAGGTCTAAATCTCCTTTTTCTTCTGATTGGCGGAGTGCTTTCTCGGTTTCTTTGTGTGTTGTAATATCCCGGGCGACATGTACGCCGCCAATTAGTTTGCCTTCATCGTCGTAGAGAGGAGAACTTGTGATGAACAGATTCATTTCCAAATGTTTGTTCCAATTCATTATAGGTTAATTTTCTAGCCATTTAATTATCACCTTTATTCAAGAAAGATTTCATTGTTCTCATCAATATATTCGTTGAGGGCTTTATAACCCAAGATACTTTTCGATGATAAAGGAAACAGGGCTATTTTTTGATTGTTAAATTCATTTCTGACTTCATCCGGAACTTCTTTGCTTTGTGCTTTATTGATGATAATTGTTTCAATGTTAATTCCGATATCTTTCAATTTCTTTTTTATGCGAAATGCTTCTGAAAAAGATAACCTATCATGGTTCATGACCAAGTTTATTTTGGTTGCATTCGATATAAAATGATCACGCAGGTGCTCGTAATTATAAATCAAATGTTCCAATTTCGCCTTCACTTTGTCTTGTTCAATTTCTCTTCTCCCGATTTTTATTTTGGAAATAATTTCTTTTTTAGCGTAAATCTGATTCCTCAGTTTTAGCAGTTCATCCAACCAGATCAGGGTGATAAAGGGCAATGAAAAGAACCTTAATGTGAGGGCAGTGGGCGCCATGTCAAAAATAATAATATCCTTATCTTTAAACGTGTGGATGATGTTCTCAAAAGCCAAAAGCAGGGCGTATTCTTCCAGACCGGGTGAAAACTGCAAGACGTTAAAATAATTTTGCAGATTAAACGCACTTTCATAGCTATAGGTCTGTTTAATCGTCTTTTCAGTTTCTTTCAGATATTTTTCTATCCAATAGTCGACATTTACTTCTTTAACCACCAGTTGATTTCCTGCCCGTTGCGGCTTTTCCCCAAAATCCTGCTGAAAAATATCTCTCTGATTATGAGCTGGATCCATTGAAACCAGCAGGATATCGTGGGAATTACGCGAAAGATGTACCGAAGTTATCGCCGATGTGGTTGATTTCCCGACACCGCCTTTCCCAATAAAAAATTGAAGTTCAGGTTTCATTTTCTAGTCAATATCCAAGACTGAAAAAAGATCTCCCAGTGGATCATGAGCGGTTGAGACCTTCTCGAGCATGATCTCCATATCGTTCTCCATTTCCGGCAGAAGCACCATCGTGATATGAATGGGCGGTGACGGTATCCCAATGAAGGCGCCCAATACTAGTATGGCAAAAATATTATCCAGTTCTCCGACTTCATATTCAATCGTCTCAACGGCCTTGCTGCGCAGGACTTCATCCGCCACATTAAAGGCCGATACAATTTTATCTTTTAAGCTATTTATTCGGGGCATCATTTGCAAAATTCTCTCGTACGGAATTCACTTTACCCTGAATATTCTTCTTTCAAACGCAATCCGTTTTTTGGAAGGATAAAAATAATACACCGCATATAGCCCTATCAAGATAGCACTCCCAGTATAAAACCGGGGAAGTTCAAAAAGATATGATAGTAAGGCCAAATAAGGGGTGATCATTACAACATTTACCAAGGTTCGTTCAAACTTGAGAAACTTCTGATCAGATACACTCATAACGTCTCGATTTTTGTGAGCGAATAAGGCTCGATAAAAAATTGGAAAAGCAATCGCTAAAGCGATGCATAAAATAAAAATCAACGGTCCGCCAATCTGGATGAAATTATCCGAACCAATTTCAATTAAATCATAGGCTTTGGCCCCGCCCGCCAATGTAAAACCTAAAATGGAGGGCAACAGAAAGGTTAAATAGGTCCTTTTAAGCTCATCCGTCATTTTGTTTATCTCCTGGAGGTCCGGCTTTTGTTAAAGTGTTCCGATCAAAAAAGATTATGCAGTGTTGGAGTATTGGAGCTATGGCGTGTTGTAAAGGATCGCAAATTCTGATGATTTTCTAAACTTTATTTTTCCATTACTCCACGACTCCATTTCTCCAGTTGTAAGTTCTACGGCGCCAACGGTGAAGGTTCCGGAGGCACCTCACCACTCATGCTAAAGAATTTAACAACACCTTCTACTGCAATCCAGACCGCGATAACGAGAATTACAATATTAATTACCTGCAAAAGCATATTGTGGGCGGCTCCGAACGTAACCTGGTTCATAATGACAGCCCAAATGGTCATCACCGACATGAAGATCGCCGGCAAGCCGGCAAACATCCATTTCAAACCTCCCCGGGCTTTTAGATAGAGGGTGATAATGATCAGTGCCAGGGCCGCCAAAGTTTGATTAACGGCGCCAAACAGCGGCCATAATTTCAGCGCGCCCTTGCCGTCGGCACCGGTGGCAAACGCCAATATCAACGCCGTCCCCACCGCGATGGCGGTGCCCACCCAGCGGTTGTTCAGTGCCGGGAGTTTGATGCTGTTGCCCAGTTCACCGACGACATAACGTTGAATCCGGGTGGCGGTGTCCAGGGTGGTACCTGCAAACGAGGCCACAAAGACCGCCATGATTGCCAGAGTGAATTGTTTAGGTATGCCCAGAGTCATTATCATATTGCCGGCACCGTCCACAAAAGCGGAGATCTTGGAGCCTAAACCAGCGGCAGCGGCCCAGGATGAATAGTGGGTCGTCCAGGCAGCCACACCCGTCAGGGCTTCGCCGGCCTTGGTCGTATAGCCGAGGCCAATTCCGGCGGCCACGGCAATCACCACCAGGGTGGCCAGCGTGCCCTCCATTAACATGGAGCCGTAGCCCACGAAGAGCGAATCACGTTCATCCCGCACCTGCTTGGCCGATGTTCCTGACGACACCAGCGCATGGAATCCGGAAATCGCCCCGCAGGCTATCGTTATAAACAAAAAGGGCCACATGGGCGGGGCCTTGGCCGGGGACATCTGCACGGCCGGCGCCACGATTTCAAGATTACCACCAAAGCTGGTAACAATCACACCCAAGACCAGCAATGCCATCGCGATCACCAACTGGTGTGAGTTGATAAAATCCCGTGGTTGAAGAAGCGTCGTGACCGGCAGCACCGAGGCGATAAAGCCGTAAGTCAACAAAATAATGGTCCATACCCCGGTGGGAGGGATACCGGCAACGGCCGGCATTTTAAACGGTAAATAAGGTCCCAGAAACACACAAACATACATGGCGATGATGGCGTAGATCGACCATGTCATGGCATTTTTGCCTTTTTGGTAGATCAGATACCCCAGATAGATAGCAATGGGGACCTCCACCCAGACTGCCAATACCGACTGCGGATACATGCTGAAAATAATTGCAATCACCAAACCGAATATGGCAATCACGATCCACAGCTCCAGAAAGACGATCAGGAAAAATAAGAACTTGGTACGGTCGTTCACGTATTTGGCAGTGTATTCCGAAATCGATTTGCCCTGGTTGCGCATCGAAATGATCAAGGCGCCGAAATCATGGACCGCCCCCATCACGATGGAACCGATAAATATCCACAGCATGGCCGGGACCCATCCCCAGATAATGGCGATGGCCGGTCCCACAATGGGACCGGTCCCGGCGATGGAGGTGAAATGATGCCCGAAAATGATTTCTTTTTTGGTGGGCACATAATCCACCCCATCCTCCAGTTCCCGTGACGGCGGTTTGCTATCCCCGGACAGAGCAAAGATTTTGCTGCCGATATACTTGCCGTATAACTGGTACATGATAATGTACCCGGCAAATGCCAACACCATAAT
>JARFPZ010000166.1 GCA_029288035.1 Desulfosarcina sp. | reverse complement strand
GATAGTCTTAAAATTTTCGGGCAGATTTCGCGACAGCGCATCACACATCTGTACGGGCGGCGGCAGCGTAACACTTCTTTTTTGAAGTACATTGGCCAGATTCTCACCCGCATGCCGGCCGCCGGTCATAAACACAGCCATCTTCCTATCTGCGACCGTAGACAATATGCCGGATGTATACATCCCCGTGCGGCCACGGCGCTCTTCATCGGATTGCTTCATCAGCTCCAAAATCTTCATAACCGTGTCATCATTGTAGACGACATCGCCGGCGGCGGCCTGACGCATCAGCTCTGGATAAACCGGATGTATCTTGTCGGCGACCGATTCGACAATTTCCCACTGGGTCGAAGACGGTAGCGGAACTCCAAGCGTTGCCTGGAGTTGGTCGAGTCGGTTGAACGGCAACCCGCTGCCGTATTTTAAAAGGGCGATCATGGCTCCTGAAGCAGCATCATATTTTTCTTCGCCGATATCATCGGGAGCTGCGGCCGTAAAGATCTTTTGGCAAAGATTGCAGCGTAGCTTTTGCAGCTCATATATCTTGCCCGAACAAGGCGCATTGCCGGTCACCCGCACGATAATGCCCGGCTCCGTCAACTCGTACAGCTTGCCCCTGTAGCAATCCGGACACGGATCTTTGGGTTTCAAAGACTCATGGGCCACCTTGATCTTTTCGGCACCATGGTAAGCTGCCGCTCCGTTTTTACCATGACCTTTGCGCTTTTTTTTCTTCTTTTTACCGGATTTTTTACCACCGGCTTTGTTTCTTTTTAGCACCTTGGCGGTTTTTTCGGTGCTATCGCCAAATATCAGCTTAAGCAGCCGTTTGATGGAGGTGTTTTTATTATCCAGTGCTTGGCTCAAAAAGCTCAGCGTTTCCGCCATGCCTTTGATGATTTCATAATCACCGTCTTGCAACGTGCCGGCTTCAACCCGCTTTAAAAGGGCATCGAGCTGCTCGGGGGTCAAATCAATGCGTCTGGGCGGACTCATTGCCGCCCTCCACATAGATGCCGGCGAAAACCGGTGGTTAACGGATAGCCAAAAACCGCCTTGATTGACCGGTTAACCTTTTTGCTCTGATCGTTTTTACCGCGTCCGGTGGTGTCGCCCAGATAAATCCAGTTGGCCGCTTTATAACAGCTGCCGGCAAAACGGTCTTTGTCGACAAAGGTCTCAAGATAATATACCCGGTGGTTGTATGCCCGCTGCCAGTCGGCGGCAACCGCTTTGGCCATCTGCGCCAGAATATGAGAGGCCAGATACGGCACCCGCACCCAGGGCAGTATCAAAAAGCGGGTATTGTAGGCGATTAGATGAATATGTTTGCGACGGTATTCTGCCGACCACCCGATAAAGCGGTCCCGGCAGCCAATATGCCGCGCGGCCGAAGACCATGCCAGACAACCAACCGGCCTTTGGCCCGCAAAAACGATATATTTCAGATGCTCGCCCACCGGCTGGCAATAGCCCAGATAATGATAGGCTTCGATCAGAGAGTTATATAATTTTTCCAGCCGACTCCTTCGAACTTGCCGCAATTTAAGCGGACGTATGTGCTTTAATCCGGTTGATATCGGGCTCTGGTCAATACCGATTTGTCCGGGCTTTTTACGATCGACTAAAGGATTGGGCGGACTGCATTTTTTCTCCGGTAGGGTGATATAGCCAGCGCGGTGCAGCGCCAGCATATATCCGCGGCAGACCATGTCTTTAAGGGTGCCATTGGGCTGCACCCAGTTTAAGGCCTTACACAGCTTCACCGATAAGGCTCGTCGGCTGTCATCGGGGTTTTCGGCAATCAGCCGCCTGATTAACACCACCTCTTCGCTGGTGGCCTGCCGGCCTCTGTATCTGATGGCAAGCTCCATGATGCCTCAACGTAGCATAAGCATCTATGGAACGCAAGGCTTATTTTTATGACGCAATTTTTTTCCACATCGGCGCAGCCTGGGCATATTCAGGGTTGCCGTTCCAGATCACAAGCTGCAGCTCGTGCACCAAAAGACGCATCAGTGGCAACTCACGTTTATCCGGCCACCAGCAAAAACGGCCCCTGGACAATCGCTTTTGACACAACCAAAAGCCCTGACCATCATAGACCAAAATCTTGATGGCCGTCTTTTTCTTGTTCATGAACACAAACACATAGCCACTAAACGGATCGGATCCGAGCACATTTTTACAGACTCCGGCTAAACCGTCGATGCCTTTTCTGAAGTCAACCGGTTCAACAGCAAGCAGGATGCGCATCTGGGGAGTGATTTGGATCATGGCTTTTTGCTCCAAAATGCTTTGGCAAGTTCGAGAAGATCAAAATCCGTTTTGCCTCTAAAGTGCATCCGCATTTTGGCACCGGCAATGTCTTGCATCTCGACAATACATTCGGCTACTGCCGCCGGTGGTTGAAGGTTGACTTCAATAAAATCCGCCGGGCTCATCGAAGCGCTGCCAGTTTTCTTTTTGACGGCCGCACGTTTTTTTAAAGTGCTATAATCAAGAACCAATTCTTTAGATATCTGGCTGATGGTGTGCTTGGCTGTTAAGTTTACCGCAGTTGCCCATAACTTTTTGGGTATCGGCCGGGGACTTTTTCTGGTTTTACGCCAAATTTTGAATTGCTCTTTGACTTCGCTGAGACTGGGCCGTGGCGTTGGGTAATTTTTCGTCACCATCGGTTATCCTCTTTTGGATTGTCGGATAACCGATCATAGCATCTCTTTTAATGAAGTTCATGCAGGCTTGCCGGAAGGACACAGAAGATCCTGAAAATAACGAGCGCTAGCTTTATCCTTTCTTCCGGTGATTTTGAGCGCCTCTGCTTTCGAATAAATCGTGAAAAGAATCCGTTGCTGGACTTTGCCCCCCTCTGTATCACGTTCACCGTGGACGATGGCAATCTGGTTACCCCGCTGTCTGACGTATGCCATGAGTACCTCCTAATCGGGTTTGTATTTAATAGAGAATTGTAAACACCATAGCAATTTTACAATTGTTGTGTCAAATATAATTTTTGCACAACACATACGGTAACTGGAAGTTTAGCGATAATAATAAGGGCATTAAGAAAATGCTGAAAAATCCTCTTTTGAAATCTGAAACTCTCAAATTAGGCTAAAAACGAAGCATGAGTGCAGAAGAGAAGAACGGGAACATGGATAGAGCTATGATTTTATGCAAAACGTAAAAAAAAGAAAGAAAATTATTTTAAGGTCCCTTTTTTGCCTGGGTTTGACTGTGCCCAAATTGTGCCCGTCAAGGTCAAATATTTCCAAATAGTTCCAAACGTAACCAAAAATAGGTTGAAAAAGTTAAATAGTATCAAATGTTTGATCAGGGTTTTGTGGACATGTTATGCCATTTTTGGGGCGACAACCCTCGCAACTGTTCAGAAAAAACCGCCTTTAGCTGCCTATTCGGACGACATCAATTAAAATTTATCGCAAAAAGGCGATCTCCCCCCCAGCCTTCGGCTTTTTTAAAGACATCAGAGCCTGTATTTAATGGCTTATATCAAACAAAGCTGATATCTATCCTATATTCTTGACAAATGAACTGATTGGTAGCCTCGACAGATCCAGGAGTTGTGACCATTATTATTTTTTAAAATGAAAAATCAGGAGCTTCGCTACAAATACGTTAATATGTTTAAATATATAAAAATATCATTAGGTTGTTGCAATAATTACCTATTTTGTGATATAGATGTTTATGAATCGGTAGATATTTAACAAAATAATTATCCGGGGTAGGCGCATAGATTCAGACTACCATAATCTTACCCGTAAATTTACCTTCTTAGATTATACACGAAATCTATAACACCCAACATGATCTGACAACAACCTTCGAGTCCATCCAATTTGAGGAAGAAATATGCATCTTAGAAAGCGTGTGCTGGTGACCGGTGGAGCCGGATTTTTAGGCTCTTTTCTTTGTGAACGTCTGTTGGCGGAGGGCTGCGATGTCATCTGCGTCGATAATTTTTATACCGGTACCAAGCGCAATATCGTCCATCTATTGAAAAATCCTTACTTCGAGCTGATTCGACATGATATTACCTTCCCCCTCTACCTGGAGGTGGATGAAATTTATAATCTGGCCTGTCCGGCCTCTCCGATTCACTATCAAAATGACCCGGTGCAGACCACCAAGGTCAATGTCCACGGATCCATCAATATGCTGGGATTGGCCAAACGAGTAAGGGCTAAAATTCTTCAGGCCTCTACATCGGAAGTATACGGAGATCCCAGCGTTCATCCCCAGACTGAAGCATACTGGGGCAATGTCAATTGTATCGGCATAAGATCTTGCTACGATGAAGGCAAACGTTGCGCTGAGACGCTGTTTTTCGATTATCATCGCCAGCATAAAATCGACATTCGCGTTGTGCGGATTTTTAATACCTATGGACCGCGTATGCATCCCAATGATGGCCGGGTGGTGAGCAATTTTATCATTCAGGCCTTAACAAACAAGGACATCACTATATTTGGGGAGGGAGCTCAAACCCGATCTTTTTGTTTTGTGGATGACTTAATTGATGGATTGATTCGGATGATGAATGCACCAGACAATTTTATCGGGCCGGTAAATATTGGCAATCCCAATGAATTCAGTATACGGGAGCTTGCTAGTCAAGTAATTTCACTGACTGGATCGACATCCAAAATTTTCCATCTTCCCTTGCCGCAAGATGACCCCCTGCAACGCCAGCCAAATATAGATCTGGCAAAAGAGCAGTTGGGATGGGAACCAAAAATCCAGCTTAGAGAGGGACTTGAGCGAACGATCGAATATTTCAAGGAGAATATTGTATGAAACGAGCACTGATTACCGGCATCACCGGCCAGGATGGTGCTTATCTAGCTGAATTATTGATTAAAAAAGGTTATGAAGTCCATGGTATAAAGCGTCGCGCGTCTTCATTCAACACGGCACGGGTAGACCATCTTTACCGCGATCCTCACGAAGAGGATGTGCGCTTTTTTATGCACTATGGGGATCTTACGGATTCTACCAATCTCATTCGCATTGTCCAGGAAACCCAACCCCAGGAAATATACAACCTGGCAGCCCAAAGTCATGTTAAAGTATCGTTTGAAACACCAGAATATACGGCCAACGTGGATGCATTGGGAACCCTACGCATTTTGGAGGCCATCAGAATTTTAAAGTTGGAGAATAAAACCCGATTTTACCAGGCTTCTACATCCGAGCTATACGGAAAGGTCCAGGAAGTTCCACAAAAAGAAACCACCCCTTTTTATCCCCGCTCACCCTATGCTGTGGCAAAACTATACGCATACTGGATCACAATCAATTATCGGGAGGCATACGGCATATTTGCCTGCAACGGGATTTTGTTCAACCATGAATCACCGATTCGGGGTGAAACTTTTGTCACCCGCAAAATCACCCGGGCCCTGGCGCGTCTCAAAACAGGCCTGTCGGGCATCCTTCATATCGGTAACCTCGACGCACAAAGAGATTGGGGACACGCCAAGGATTATGTGGAAATGCAATGGTTAATGCTCCAACAGGATGAACCGGATGACTATGTTATCGCTACGGGTGTACATTATTCCGTCAGGGAGTTCATCGAAATTGCCGCCCGGCAGCTCGGGTTATCCATTCGCTGGGAGGGCGAGGGCGTTGATGAAAAGGGCATCAATGCGGAAACCGGACAAGTGGTGGTTTCCGTAGATCCCCGGTATTTTCGTCCCACCGAAGTACAGGAGCTTCTGGGCGATGCCGGCAAAGCCAGAAAGAAGCTAGGGTGGACACCTCGCATTACCCTTGATCAACTGATTGCTGAAATGATAGAAACCGACTTAAAGGAGGCGCAAAAAGATTACCTTTGCCAGCAGGAAGGATTCCAAACCTTTAACCATTTTGATACCTAACGTTCGCTGAATCGTGATTATTGGATTGATATCTTTGAAATATGGGTGGCGAGGACGTCATGACCATGGGGGTAGATGATGAGAAATATGGTTGCTGCGATGCTAATGGGAAGCATTATCGTTTTGACGATTTTGCTAATATCCTGTTCATCGAGTCCGAAAACAACAGACGGATCGGATGCAAGGGTAAAAGACAAACAAAATGCGCCGCTATATTACGATTTTGGCGATGTGCTGGTTCCACGCGAATTAAATTTGGATGCTAAATCTTCCTTTGTTTACCACACCTCCGGATTTACAGCTGGTGTCCTCGTCTTCGAGTCAAAAGTTGAACGCACCTCTCTGATCGAATTTTTCGATAACAACATGGCCAAGGACAACTGGCGAACAGTCAGTGCCTTTAAATCCCCGCGAACCCTTTTGCTTTTTCAAAAAGAAAATAGATGGTGTGTCATTAACATTACGGATGGTGATTGGAATACCACGGTTGAGATTTGGGTCGCTCCGTTCAGTGGACATTCCGATTCAGGACTGCTGCAATAAGGGTAAAAAAGCCCACATGCCCATTTGAATTACTAATTTTTATACCCTACGATTAAGTTGGTCAGTTCTATCTTAGCTATACTCGTCAATATTCATAATCTTGACAGCTTTTGCTGGAATGGGTATTTTATCCTTAATCTCTGTCCAATGATATTTGATAGCATTTAGACGGGTCTCTTTACCTTAATCACCTTCAAGCAGTATCCGGCCTTTAAACCTTAACCTTAAACTGATTATAATCTAAAGATGATAGACAACCAAACCATTTTTCAGACACTTGTGGAAATTGAAAATAGTCTTCGGTTTTTAGCTGCCAATGGGTGTCGCGGCTTCGCCCCTACCGGGCATGTCCTGGAAAAACTTGAAAAGTGGGGTAAAGGTCGAGAAGCGTTCACCGAGACTCTGGAGAGTATCCAGGCCGATTTGGGCGACTGTCAACGATGCAATCTGGCTCGGGGGCGAAACCGTATTGTATTTGGAGATGGAAGTCCCAACGCCAGATTGATGTTTATCGGCGAAGGTCCTGGTGCTGAAGAAGATCGTCAAGGAAAACCTTTTGTTGGAGCCGCCGGTCAGCTTCTTACCCGCATCATCGCGGCCATGAAACGATCCCGCGATCAAGTTTACATTTGCAATATCATCAAATGTCGTCCTCCGGGAAACCGAAATCCCGAATCCGATGAAATTAAAACCTGTTTTCCGTTTCTGGCACGACAGATAGCCGCCATACAACCTGATTTCATCATTGCTCTGGGAACCATTGCCGCCCAGACTTTGCTGGGAACCGCTACGTCCATATCGAGACTCAGAGGACGTTTCCATGAGTACCAGGGAATAAAGGTTGTACCCACCTATCATCCTGCCTACCTACTGCGTAATCCGGACAAAAAGCGGGATGTGTGGGAAGATATGAAAATGCTGATGAAGGAATATCAATATGAAGACTAAATATTTACACCTGGTGGTCATGCTGGTTTTATTAGCAGGTACGAATATTGTTTTTGCGGAACAAAGCGAAGTCTACATTATCCAGGTTGCGGATGCTATTAGTCCGGGAACGGCCGAATTCATAAAATCAGGCCTAAAAACAGCCGAAGAAAATGAGGCTGCCTGCGTTATCATTGAACTGGATACACCGGGGGGACTGGCAGAATCCATGCGCCTAATTGTCCAGAACATCTTGGGCAGCAGGGTGCCGGTGGTGGTGTTTGTGTATCCGGGTGGTGCCAGAGCAGCGTCGGCCGGTGTGATGATTACTATGGCGGCGGATGTCGCCGCCATGGCGCCGGGGACCAATATTGGTGCCGCCCATCCAGTGGGCGCAGGGGGACAGGAGATTAACGAGGCCATGTCGGAGAAGATCATCAACGACATGGTGGCCCAGGCCAAAAGCGTTGCCGAAAAAAGGAACAGAAACGCAAAATGGGTGGAAGATGCCATCCGGGAGAGTGTCTCGGTGACCGAAACCGAGGCATTGAAAGAAAATATTATCGATTTAATCGCCGCCGATACCGATGACCTCATCAAACAACTCAACGGCCGGGAAATAAAGGGCAGAGGAAGGTTAAAACTCGACGACGTGAAAAAAATAACCATCAAAGAGACCTTGCGTACCAAAATCCTAAAGACCATCAGCAACCCCAATTACGCTTACATTCTCCTGATGATTGGGCTGGCGGGACTTTATTTTGAATTTTCTCATCCGGGTTCTATTTTCCCGGGAGTGATCGGAGCGATCGCACTGGTTCTTGCATTCTTTGCGATGCAGACACTCCCGGTAAACTATGCCGGAATTCTGCTGATCGCGCTGGCCATTATTTTCTTTATTATGGAGATGAAAATTACCAGCTACGGGCTTTTGAGTGTCGCCGGGGTGGTGTCTCTGTTGTTGGGCTCTTTGATGTTGTTCAAAGGCAGCACACCTGACGTAAAAGTGTCGTTGCAGGTTGTGTTGCCTACGATTGTTATAATTTCCGGGTTTTTTGTCGCCGTTGCCGGTTTGGTTTTTCGAGCCCAGATTTCCAAACCAACGACTGGTTCTACAGGACTTGTGGGCGAAATTGGCATTGTAAAAAAAGCGTTGGCGCCTGAAGGCAAGGTATTTGTTCACGGTGAGCTTTGGAATGCCAGGGCCAAAGAGCCAATTGACAAAGATGCCAAAGTGCGGATCGTGCAGGTCGTCAATTTGATTCTGGAGGTTGAGGCCGTGAATCAAGAGGCTCATGATCGAAATTAAAAAAACGACAACAAGATAATAGCAGTCTCATTGGAAAACAAACAACCTACCACAAAAGGGGGATAATATGAACCTGATTACTCCGGTTGCCATACTGGTTCTTGTCATCTTTTTCCTGTCTGCAGCCATACGCATTTTAAATGAATACGAACGGGGCGTAATTTTCAGACTCGGGCGCGTGATCAAGGCCAAAGGGCCGGGACTCATCATCTTGATACCGATTATCGATAAAATCGTAAAGGTCAGCCTGCGCCTGGTGGCGATGGATGTGGACCCCCAAGACGTTATCACCCGGGATAACGTATCCGTTAAGGTAAATGCCGTCATTTATTTTCGGGTCATTGACCCCACCAAGGCGATTGTTGAGGTGGAAAATTATACCTATGCCATGTCCCAGCTGGCACAGACAACTTTAAGAAGCGTATGCGGGCAGGCCGAACTCGATGAGTTGTTATCAGAACGGGAAAAAATCAACTCGGAACTGCAGGAAATTCTAGATACCCATACGGATCCATGGGGTATTAAGGTGGCTACCGTGGAACTCAAACACATTGATCTGCCCCAGGAGATGCAGCGGGCGATGGCCAGACAGGCCGAAGCCGAAAGAGAACGGCGCGCCAAGGTAATCAATGCCGAAGGTGAATATCAGGCTGCCAGCAAGCTGGCGGAAGCATCTGAAATTATCGAAAAACATCCCACAGCGCTGCAACTCAGATATTTGCAGACCATGAACGAAATGGCAACGGAAAGCAACTCAACCACCATTTTCCCAATCCCCATTGAACTTTTTAAGCTATTTCTGCCACAAGTTGATAAGGAAAAAGCATGAGCATTATGTGATTAGCCGGGGAAGGAACCCGAATTAGGTATTGACAGGATTGTGCAAAATAGTTAGTAAATTAAGTTTTGAAAATTTTTCATTTCCCAAACATTTATATGTTTTGTGTTTATCTGGCCACCAAAAGCTTAAATCGAGGGGCGGGAATCATTATAGCCTCCGCCTGTGCTTTTAACTATAGAGTGAGAAAAGGAGAACAAACGGGATATGAGTGCTGAAAAGATTGAAACCAAGGCAAAACCCCTGGAAAAAATGACGGTTACAGACCTGAGGGAGATGGCCAAGGAAATTACTGAGATTTCCGGCGTACATGGGATGAAAAAGGAAGAACTGATTGCGGCCATCAAAAAATCCAAAGGAATCATAGATGAGCCGGTCAAAAAAACGGATGCATCTATTGGTGAAATCAAGAAAAAGATTAAGGCTGTTAAAACACAACGCCTGGCTGCCATCGAAGCCAAAGATAAGAAGATGGCGAAGATTTACAAACGGTGCATTTCCAGGCTGAAAAAAAAGTCGCGCAGGGCGGCTGCCTGATTGAATATCCGATGACGCGAATACCGATTGATAGTTTGATTCGCTCTTTCATTGAATCACTTGAAGCCGAAAAAGGGTATGCAAAGAATACCTGCCGTGGGTATCGCAGAGATTTAGCAGAATTTGTATCTTATCTGGATGATAACGGTTTCCTTAAAAATCGTCACAAGCCGGGCGCAGATGTGATGGGTGTCAAGACCGTGAATGGGATTCATATCCGAGGCTACCTGGGGCATTTACACAAAAGAAATAAAAAATCCACCATCGCGCGCAAACTGTCGGCTGTTCGGTCTTTTTTCAAATTTCTCGTCAAACGGGGTGTCATCGAAGACAATCCATCGGAATCGATTCTTACGCCCAAACAGGAACAACACATTCCAGCCTATCTTCCCGTTGATGAAATGTTTCGGCTACTTGACTCCATTCAAACCAGCCACATTCTGGATGTCAGAAACCGGGCAATTTTTGAAGTCCTTTACTCCTGCGGCATTCGGGTTTCGGAGCTCGTCGGAATGAATAACAACGATGTGGATTCAAGAGGCGAAACTATACGGGTTCTTGGAAAAGGCAACAAGGAAAGAATCGTGCCCATTGGTCAAAAGGCGCTGGATGCCATTCAGGCCTACCGGGAGCAGCTAGAAATGGAATGGAATATTCCCCAGCATCAAAACAGACCGCTTTTTTTGAATAAAAACAAGGGACGACTGAGCGCGCGATCCGTTGCCCGTATTTTGGAAAAGTTGCTCAAAGCCTGCGGGCTTTTAATCCCCGCATCACCACATACCCTGCGGCATTCGTTTGCTACGCATATGCTGGATGCCGGCGCGGATTTGAGAGTCGTCCAGGAGCTCTTGGGACACAAAAGCCTATCCACCACTCAAAAATACACCCATGTGAGCATTGACCGTTTGATGGAGACATATGACAGGGCACACCCTCGGAAGTAATTGCCGCTGGTGCTAAAAATTGATGATTTTCATCAACTTAAAATCCGCAATCTAACATCCCAAATCAGGGGAGTCCGGCTTTAAATGAATTATCATGGCACAACGATCTTAGCAGTTAGACAAAATGGAAAGGCAGCAGTCGGCGGCGACGGCCAGGTTACCTTAAAGGATACGGTTGTCAAGCATCATGCCAGAAAAGTAAGACGTATTTACAACGACAATATCATCGTCGGGTTTGCAGGCGCCACCGCTGATGCCCTCGACCTTTCCGAACGGCTGGAACAAAAACTCGAGCGTTACAACGGTAATCTGACCCGTTCGGCGGTGGAGCTGGCCCGGGATTGGCGAACAGATAAATACTTGAGACGACTTGAGGCTCTCATGATTGCCGTCGACAAGGACAGCACCTATCTGATCTCCGGCAACGGTGATATTATTGAGCCCGATGAGGGTGTTATTGCCATCGGATCCGGTGGCATTGCGGCTCAGGCAGCGGCAACTGCGCTAGTTGAGTTCACCGACATGGACGCTCGGGGCATTGTAAAAGCAGCGATGAAAATTGCAGCTTCCATCTGCATATATACCAATGACACTGTCACCATCGAGGAAATATCGTTAAATGAGTGATTTGAAACCGTCGGAAATTGTAAAAGAACTGGATAAATATATTATCGGGCAGGACAAAGCCAAACGATCTGTTGCCGTCGCATTAAGAAACCGGTGGCGCCGGCAACAAGTGCCCGAAGAACTGCGCGATGAAATTGCACCAAAAAATATCATCCTGATTGGGCCCACCGGTGTCGGAAAGACCGAAATCGCTCGCAGATTGTCCAAACTTACCGATTCTCCCTTCAGCAAAGTTGAAGCCTCCAAGTTCACTGAGGTTGGATATGTCGGCCGTGATGTGGAATCCATGGTAAGGGATCTTGTTGAACTTACCATAAACATATTCAAGATCAGAGCGCAGGAAGACGTCCAGGACAAGGCCCGGCAAATAGCCGAAGAACGTATGCTTGATCTTTTACTGCCCAAATCAGGTAGCCAAACACCTGCCAGAAGCGAAGAATCTAAGGAAGTTCAATTTGAGCTGGTAACGCCCGGCAGCGATGAAACATCATCGACCCGGGAAAAGCTGCGCAGCATGTTGCGCAAGGGCAAACTCGACAACCGCTATGTGGACCTGGATGTCGCGGACCGGAGTACGCCGATGGTGGAGATTTTTTCGAATGTCGGCATGGAAGAAATGGGAATAAATTTCAAAGATATGCTTGGCGGTATACTGCCGAAAAGTACCAAACGGCGTCGATTGAAGGTGCCTGAGGGCTTGAAAATGTTAGCCCAGGAAGAGGCCCAAGCTCTGGTAGACATGGAAAAAGTCGTAAAAGAAGCCATTAACCGGGTAGAGCAATCGGGGATCATTTTCCTTGATGAAATCGATAAGATTGCCGGAAAAAACGGCTCGCATGGCCCCGACGTGTCGAGGGAAGGCGTGCAAAGAGATCTTCTACCCATTGTAGAGGGCAGCACTGTCACAACTAGATACGGACCGGTTAAAACAGATCATATTTTATTCATCGGCTCCGGGGCGTTTCACACGGTCAAACCGGCGGATCTCATTCCAGAGTTGCAGGGGAGATTTCCGATTCGCGTTGAGCTGGATTCTTTAGGGCAGACGGAGTTTATCCGGATTCTGACCGAGCCTAGAAATGCGCTGTTACTCCAATACATAGCCCTTTTGAGAACTGAAGGCGTGGATGTGATCTTTGAAGATGAGGCTGTCGCTGATTTAGCCAGAATGGCTGAAGAGGTGAACGATCGCACCGAGAATATCGGCGCGCGACGGCTTCACACGCTCATGGAGCGCCTGCTTGAAGACATCCTTTTTGACGCACCGGATATGAAAAGCAAGCGAATTGTGATCGACAAATCCTATGTCGCAACTCGATTAAATGACATAAAAGACAATGAGGATTTAAGTCGTTATATTTTATAGGTACCGTTGTGCAGGAAAAGCTGACCCTTATGGGGCAACGGATTTAATACTCAATTTTTCTGCGTAAGGAACTGGCCATGACAGCAGAAATCATGACTCAAGCCGATCAGGTAATCGCGAATACATATAAAAGGTTTCCCTTGGTTCTTGCTGAGGGCAGCGAGTGCACCGTATACGATAGCAATGGACGGGGCTATACGGATTTTGTGGCCGGCATTGCCGTGTGCAATCTAGGCCACTCACATCCAAAGGTAATCGAAGCCTTATCGTTACAAGCGCAAACCCTATGGCATGTATCCAATCTTTACTATACCAAACCCCAAGTCGAATTGGCCGACTGGCTTGTTAAAAACAGTTTTGCAGACAGAGTGTTTTTTTGCAACAGCGGCGCGGAAGCCAATGAGGCGGCCATTAAGCTGGCCCGAAAATTTTTTAATGATCGTGGCGAGAATCAACGTTCCAGAATAATTGCAATGAAGCAATCATTTCACGGGCGAACCATGGCGACCCTTTCCGCTACCGGTCAAGAAAAAATTAAAAAGGGATTTGCGCCGATTCTTGAGGGATTTGACTTTATCCCCTTTAACGATGCCGATGCTCTCGATGCTCAAATAGGACCGCAGCATTGTGCGGTGTTGATTGAACCGATACAGGGTGAGGGCGGGGTGCGTTGTCCAGATGCCGATTATTTGAAGACGGTTCGCCGGATTTGTGATAAAAATGGTATCCTGCTGATATTTGATGAGATTCAAACTGGAATGGGGCGTACGGGCAAACTGTTTGCCTACGAACATTTTGGAGTTGAACCTGATATTATGACATTGGCAAAAGCACTGGCGAACGGACTGCCCAGTGGGGCCATGTTGGCCAGAGAAGCGGTGGCCTCGGCATTTGGATTCGGTGCCCACGCCTCGACGTTTGGCGGCACGCCGATTGTCACTGCTGCAGCCCTCGAGGTTTGCAAAACCTTGGTCGCAGATAACGTCATCGATCGGGGGCGAAACACCGGTGAGTATTTCAGAAAAAAGCTCTTGGAATTAAAAGAACGGCATCCCGCCATTGTCGATGTCAGGGGACTTGGCTTGCTGCTGGGGATCAAGCTTGATTTCAACGGTGGGACCCTGGTCACCCAATGTATGCAAAAGGGATTTTTGATTAACTGCATCCAGGAAAATATTTTACGCTTTATTCCTCCGTTGATCATTAAAAAAGAAGAAATCGATGCCCTGACCGACTGCCTGGATGGATTGCTTGCAGATATACCCGATGGGCCAATACCGGATAACGTGTAGATGACGATTGGAGATTCACTCGAAAATATTCAATCATTTGAAGATAGCAAATATATCTCAATATTTTTTTACCATACAATGCACAAAATTAATTAAAAGGGCCTAAGCAGATGGTGATGGTGTAAAAATGCAGAGAACCATCGTGAATCGATGCATTTTGATCTTGCCCGCCCTGGCTTGTGCAACGTTGATTATATTTGCATCCATGCTATCCGGCTGCGGTAGAAAGGCCCCACCGAAGCCGCCCAGAGTAAGCAGTCCGCCGCAAGTCATAGACCTGGGTTACAGCATTAGTGAAGATTCCGTCAAGTTAAGTTGGACCATTCCCGAAACTAGTGATAAAGATGAATCCCCGGCGACCGGGTTTATAATTTACCGATCCAAGCAATCGGTGTCCGAAGCAGATTGTGCAAATTGTCCGATTACATTTACTAAAATCGATGATGTTCCGGTCCGCGCTGGTGCTTCCGGGAGGCCTGATTCTTCAGTGGTTTTTGCTGAAACCATTGAGCCGGGTTATCGATACATTTATAAAATCAAAGCCTACGACGACGATGGCGTGGCAGGTAAAGACTCCAACTTAATTGATTTTACGTATTAGCCTATTAAAACGAAGTTACAAGGCATGGGAGAAAAATGCATCATTTTAAATATCGTGAGAATGCATTGTTTTGTGAAGATGTTTCGATTCAGGATATTTCCGCCAAAATAGGCACACCCTTTTATTTGTATAGCTATGCGACCTTGAAACGCCATTTTCAAGTATTTGATGCAGCTTTTGAAGATGTATCCAAGCTGATCTGCTATTCAGCAAAAGCAAATTCGAATTTGGCGGTATTAAAGATATTTGCCGATTTGGGCTGCGGCCTGGATATCGTATCGGGCGGGGAGCTCTACCGTGGACTCATGGCCGGCTTTTCTCCAGACCGCATCGTTTACTCCGGTGTGGGAAAACGTGCCGATGAAATCGACTATGCCCTTGAAACCGATATTCTGATGTTCAATGTCGAATCTCCCGTAGAACTGGAGTTGATCAATCGCAGAGCTGCAAGTTTAAGAAAGCGGGCACCGGTGGCCATTCGCGTCAATCCCGATGTTGATCCAAAAACCCACCCATATATTTCAACCGGTTTGAAAAAAAATAAATTTGGTATCGATACGGATGCAGCGATTGAAAGTTATCGGATGGCCGGCAGTCTTGAGCATGTGGATGTCGTTGGAATCGATTGCCACATCGGCTCCCAGATTACCGAAACCAAGCCATTTGAGGCGGCCCTAAAAAGTCTCAAAAATCTGATAATCGAATTAAAACAGATGGGCACTGACATCAAGTATCTGGATATGGGCGGCGGGCTTGGCATAACCTATGCCGATGAAAAACCACCGCCGCTCAGCGAATACGCCGCGACGATGACCCAACAGCTCAAGGGAATGGATTTAAAGCTGATTTTGGAGCCTGGCCGAGTTCTGGTTGGCAATGCCGGCATTTTGGTTGCAAAAGTGCTTTATCGCAAATCCGGTGAGACCAAAAATTTTGTGATTGTGGATGCTGGTATGAACGACTTGCTTCGGCCGACGCTATACAATGCATTTCACGCCATTGAACCGGTGGTAAACTCGAATGCGAATCAGATTGTCGCAGATGTTGTCGGACCGATTTGTGAAAGCAGCGACTTTTTGGCCGTCGATCGAAACATTTTTAATGTTAAATCCGGAGATTTGTTAGCGATCATGAGTGCCGGCGCTTACGGTTATGTCATGTCGTCCAACTATTGCTCACGGCTACGGGTGGCTGAAGTCATGGTAAAAGACGACCGCTTCCATGTCATAAAAACCCGTGAAAACTATGAAGATTTGGTCAGAGGAGAGTCGTTGCCACCCTTTTTGGAAGTTTGACTGGAATTGACGAATGAATAATGATGGTGTTGGTGGTTTGCTGAAATCTTTATTTCCTTACAATATGTTGTCATATCAACCCCGATAAGGGCCCGCACAATGGAACCTATTAATTTCTTTAAGATGAGTGGCAGTGGCAATGATTTTATCATTGTGGATAATCGTGAAGGTATCGTCAAAAATAACGATTTGTCCGACTTTATCGCCCGGATTTGTCGTCGTAAAATGTCTGTGGGTGCTGACGGTTTTATTCTGATTGAACCCTCGAAAAATGCTGATTTTAAGTGGCAATTTTTCAATTCTGACGGCAGCAACGCCGAAATGTGTGGAAACGGTGCTCGCTGTGCCGCCCGATTTGCTTATCTAAACGGGATTGCCGGGCAAAAGCTTTCCTTTGAAACAGATGCCGGTGTTGTCAGCGGACAGGTAAAAGGTGACCGAGTAAAGCTCAAAATGCCGGATCCCGTCGACCTTAACCTGGATTACAACATCGAACTGAAAACAGGCCCTGTGACAGTATCCAGCGTTAATACCGGTGTGCCCCACGTGGTTGTAATGAACGAATCCATTGAAAATATCGATGTTTTCAATCTTGGAAGCGAAATACGCTTTCATGAGGCATTTGGACCGACCGGTACAAACGTTAACTTCATCTGTCAACGAGAACAGGGACATCTGGCTATTCGAACTTACGAGCGAGGGGTCGAAAATGAAACTCTTGCCTGCGGAACCGGCGCCATCGCAGCCGCGCTAATTACCTCCTGTAAAACGAATTGGCAATCTCCGATCCACTTATTGACGCGTAGTGAAGGAACTTTAACCATTTATTTCAAGAAAGACGGCAACAAATTCAACGATATTTACCTTGAAGGTGACGCTCGCATTATTTATTCCGCCCAATTGGGGGCAGACGCCTGGAAAAGCTAACCACACTGCATATCTCAGCGTTGGATCCAATATGGGCTCCAAACTTGACAATTGCCGCAAGGGTATTTCCGCCCTTACGAGTGGCGATAATTGTCGTTTGATCGATCAGTCCCTTGTCTACCGGACCGAGCCGGTTGATTTCAAAGATCAGGATTGGTTTGTAAATTATGTTGTAAAAATTGAAACCACTCTCGATCCGTTCTCGTTACTGGATACCGTCAAATCAATCGAGCGGTCCGCCGGACGCACCGCAGATGGGATCCGTTTTGGTCCGAGAGTGCTTGATCTGGATATTATATTATATGAAGCGATGGTTTTGGACACGTCCAATCTGGTAATTCCGCATCCCAGAATGCACAAAAGACACTTTGTATTAAAACCAATTTGTGATATAGATCCGGACATTATCCATCCCGTCTTTAACACGACCATGCAATCCTTACTGGAAGACCTTGATGCAACGGATCAAAGGATATCAGAATATAAATGATCAAAATCTTCATTTTATTTGTTGTTGCTTACGTGCTCTATCGATCATTGAAAACCTGGATGTTTCCCGCTTCATCTTCCTCAAGATCTGTTTCGGGTAAGACCACCACAGAAATTGATGATGTCATGATAAAGGATCCTTTTTGTGAAACCTATTTTCCTAAAAGGAACGGCGTACATTTAAAATTTGGCGGGAAAGATCTTTATTTTTGTTGTGACCAATGCAAGGATAAATACCTTGCCGACCGTTCAGCAAAAAAAGAATAATATGTCAGCCTATATTTAGACTGCTCCAAAATCGGCTGTTCACCATAGGGTGGATTATTAAACGGTTGACCGAGAATTAATCAATACATTGGAGCAACCAATAATATTGCTACTTCAGTGAGGACAGGTGGACTTAAATTTTTAGTCATCCCAACACGTTGACGTTGTTTCGCGTCATTGCGGTTCCTATAATTGTGATTCTGATGTTGTTCCCAAACCGGGTATGTACCTTTATCGCGGCACTTTTGTTCAGTGCCGCTGCGATTACAGACTACTTGGATGGGTATATTGCCAGGACGCGAGGATTGGTGTCCACCCTTGGTAAGGTAATGGACCCGGTTGCAGATAAGCTTTTGGTATCGTCTGCATTTATCATGCTGACTGCTCTGGGCTGGGTACCTTCCTGGGTCGTCTGTATTATCATCGGCCGAGAAATTGCAGTGACAGGGTTGCGCAATATTGTTGCAGAAAGGGGTGAAGACGTATCAGCATCAAATCTGGGAAAATACAAAACCGGTTTCCAAATTGCAGCGATCATACCTTTACTGATTCATTACCCTTTTTTAGGACTTAATCCACAGGCCATCGGCGCATTCTTTTTGTGGGGTGCTCTTGGCTTTACGGTCTGGTCCGGTGCAGATTACTTTTTTAAATTCCGAAGACTTCTCCAAAATTAGCCTTTTTTGTTGACAAAAAGATATTTAATAGTTAAATCATATCATCCACTTGAGCGGGAATAACTCAGTGGTAGAGTGCGACCTTGCCAAGGTCGAAGTCGCGGGTTCAAATCCCGTTTCCCGCTCCATTTTTTTGGCGGCATAGCCAAGTGGTAAGGCAGCGGTCTGCAAAACCGCAATTCGTCGGTTCGACTCCGACTGCCGCCTCCAATGATATCAAGGGGTTAGGTCAATAGACCAACCCCTTTATAATTTGTTGAAATCCGATTATTGTCATCTCTCCGCAAATTTCTGTTCTCCGGCGATATGCAGCCTGCAACTGAACACCTGTCATTTTTTAGCGAAATTCATGTTCCAAACGCGTCTTTTTAGACCTATTTTTTCCAATAAATATGACCTTTGATTAAATTATTTAATTAAATAATTAAATAATGCTTTAATTAAATTTTTTACTATTTTTCTATCTTGTGATGCCAATTTCATATTAAGAATTAGTAAAAGCAATCGATCTACAAAATTCTAAATTTTCATATTTGTTCTGCACATCCAACAAATTTTAAGTCCTTCCAAATTCCATACTTAGGCACGAAGTTTACAATTTTTGCGAGGCGAATATT
>JARFPZ010000686.1 GCA_029288035.1 Desulfosarcina sp. | reverse complement strand
TAATGCACATTTTCGGCTAAATTGGTGATGTGGTCACCGATGCGTTCACAGCATTTGGCAACAAAAATCAAACCGGTGTAAGCTTTGATATTGTCGGAGTCTTCGGACATGCTTGCCCGTAACTCGCCTAAAAGATCAGCGTAGACAGCGTCGATTTGATCATCGCGATGCCAGACCGCGATTGCTTTTTGCGAATCGCCCTTCGAATATGCAGCCATGAGGTCTGTCAACATATTTTTTGCCATTTCCACCATTTTGGTGATGGCGTAAATCGGCTGTTCAAGATCAAGATGACGATCCAAATCGGATATGTATCCGGCGATATTGGCGGCATAATCAGCAATGCGCTCTAGATCGGAGGCCATTTTCAAGCCGGCGATGACAGTTCTAAGATCCTGGGCCAAAGGCTGACGGGTCGCAAGGATTCGAACACCAAGTTCTTCTGATTCTTGTTGTAGAACATTTACTTTTTCGTCGCTGATTTTAACGAGTTCGGCCAGCCCGTTGTCGCGGTTCAAAAGCGCCTGATTGGCCTTGTCAATTTGGTCTTCTACCTCCCGACCCATCTCCGAGATCTTTGCCTTGAGCAAATCCAAATCCGCATCGTATGATTTTACTGTGTGCTTGGCAGGCATTAAAACCTTCTTGTTTCGTAAAAAGCGGCCTAACCGAATCGACCCGTAATGTAGTCCTCGGTCAACTGATGATTAGGCCGTGTAAAAATTTTATCCGTGGAACCAATCTCGATGAGATCACCCAGATGAAAATAGGCGGTACGTTGAGAAACCCGCGAAGCCTGTTGCATGGAGTGGGTAACAATGGCAATGGAGTATTGTTCTCGCAGCTCATCGATTAAATCTTCGATAACGGCGGTGGCGATTGGATCCAGGGCCGAGCAGGGTTCATCCATCAATATAACTTCCGGACTCACGGCAATTGTCCGCGCAATGCATAGACGTTGCTGCTGTCCGCCTGACAACCCGGTTCCCGGGTGATCAAGACTGTCCTTGACTTCGGCCCACAACCCTGCTTTTTTCAATGAGGTCTCCACAATGTCATCCAACTCGGCTTTGTTTGCGGCCAGTCCGTGGATCTTGGGGCCATAAGCGATGTTATCGTAGATAGATTTCGGAAATGGATTCGGCTTTTGAAACACCTTGCCGACCTGGGCCCTCAAGGGAACCACATCGATGCTTTTATCGTAGATGTTGGCGCCATCCAGCGCAATCTCACCGGTCACCCGGCAGCTTTCAATGGTATCATTCATACGATTTAGACACCGGATAAAAGTCGACTTGCCGCAGCCGGAAGGGCCGATCATCGATAGGACTTCATTGCGTCCGATATCCAGGGAGACATTTTTGATGGCCTGCTTATCGCCGTAGTAAACGTTCACGTTACGGCAGGTCATCCGTGGATTTTCGACAGTGACGTCCCCTACCGTCTCCCGATTTTCACGGGGAACAAGGGTTCGACCCTTCTCCGGGAATGCCGAAGTTTGACTTTCTCTATTTTCCGTTGTTTTGTCCATGTAGGCAATTTCTTGATTTAAGGTATCCATATTTGCAGCCTTAGGGTAAACTAGGCAGCCAGGCCGGTTTATCGTACCTGCAATAATCCGGCCTGCACTGCACGTTGTGTGGCGGTTACTCCATCATTAGGGTCTGAAGTTTCTCCACATTGGTATGGAATTTTGTGCGCTCGGCATCCGGCATGGGGATCATCCCTTTTTCAGTCAGATAACCATCCGGGCCCCAGGCCTTGTCGCTGGTGAATTCATTCAGGTATTCCTTCATTCCTGGAATAACATCAACGTGGGCCTTTTTGACGTAGAAAAAGAGAGGACGCGACACCGGATAGGTGCCATCGGCAATCGCATCAAATTCCGGCTGCACCCCGTCCACAAAAGACCCTTGAAGTTTGTCCATATTCTGATCCAGGAAGCTGAATCCGAATATCCCCACGGCATTGGGATTGGCTTCCAGCTTTTGCACGATGAGGTTGTCGTTCTCACCGGCTTCGACATAGGCACCGTCTTCCCGAACGGTGTGGCAGGTCGCCTTGTATTTGTTCTTGTCTGTCTTGCTCATGGCCTTGATCCAGGGAAATGTCTTGGCCCCGCCTTCCATGGCCAGTTCGACGAAGGCATCCCGCGTTCCGGAGGTCGGCGGCGGTCCGAGGACTTCAATGGATTTCTCCGGCAGCTCGGGATTAACATCCTTCCAGGTCTTGTAAGGATTGGAAACCAGTTTTTCGCCGCCGTTGGGATCCGGAACATCCTTGGCCAGTGCCAGAAAAATATCCTTGCGGGTGAGCTTCAGCGGAGCGGCCTTTTTGGAGTTGGCCATGACGATGCCGTCATAACCGATCTTTACTTCGATAATCTCCTTGACACCGTTGGCCATGCAAGTGTCATATTCTGATTTCTTGATCGCGCGCGAGGCGTTGGTGATATCCGGGTGCTCGACGCCCACACCGGCACAAAAAAGCTTCAGCCCGCCGCCGGAACCGGTGGATTCAATTTTGGGTGTCTTAAAGGAGGTGGATTTACCAAACTGCTCGGCCACAACGGTTGCAAACGGATAGACCGTCGAAGAACCCACAATGTTAATGTAATCTCTGGCTGCAGTGGCGATGGCGACCGACGAAACCATAAAAAGAACAGCTACCATTAGAACAATTGCTTTTCTCATTTTTTTCTCCTTGTTTCAAGTAATAAAATAGTGAAGCTCCTCCTCAAACCGACGAGTCGATGAGAAACATATGCGGCTGGCGAGGCGAAGCGATGCTGGATACCTGATACTCGATGCTGGTCGAAGATCCCGTCTTTAGCTGGAATAAAATAAGGGTATTCAGCTTTAAAATCCAGTATCCAGAAGCCAGCATCCAGAATCATAACGAGGTTAACGCTACCCACTAACAATAATGTCATCACCTCCTTTATTCCCAACTTCGTTGAAAAGTTTATTGGTTGACTGGTTGATTAGGTAAATTATGGTCATCAATTATCCAATTATTTCGTAAATAAGGGAAAAATCCATATTTGCAGCCACTTAACCAATCAACTCATCAACCAATTAACGATAACTGTTTGCGACTACCAGCGACGTTCAAAACGTTTGCGCAGGATGACAGCTGCCGCATTCATCACGATCAGAAATGCCAGCAATACCATGATGGCGGCGGAAGTCTTTTCGACAAAGGCGCGCTCCGGGCTGTCGGCCCAAAGAAATATCTGAACCGGCAAGGCCGTGGATGGATCGGTAAACCCGGCAGGAATGTCGACGATAAAAGCGACCATACCGATCATGAGCAAGGGGGCCGTCTCACCCAGCGCCCGTGCCATACCGATAATGGTCCCGGTCAACATACCCGGCATTGCCAGGGGCAGCACGTGATGCGCAACCATTTGCATCTTGGAAGCGCCCACCCCCAGCGCGGCTTCCCGGATGGAGGGCGGCACCGATGTGAGTGCCGACCGACTGGCAATAATGATGGTCGGCAGTGTCATCAGGGTCAATACCAGCCCGCCGACCACGGGTGCTGAGCGCGGCAGACCAAAAAAGTTGAGAAACACCGCAAGTCCCAGGAGTCCGAAAACAATGGATGGAACCGCCGCCAGGTTGTTGATGTTCACCTCAATCAGGTCGGTCCATCGGTTTTTTGGAGCAAATTCCTCCAAGTAAATTGCCGCGGCAACGCCGATGGGGAACGATAGCATCAATGTCACCGCCAAAGTTAAAAAGGAGCCGACAACGGCCCCCCAGATGCCGGCCAATTCAGGTTCGCGGGAGTCACCGGCTGAAAAAAACGTCTTGTTAAATTTCTTTTCAATTCTGCCATCGGCGGAAAGCTGATCTATCCAGGCCAACTGCTTATCGTTCAGGCGCCTTTCACTCTCTGCAACCTCCCGATCGAAATGTCCTTTGAAAAGCATGTCGACATCATCATCCGCCGGAACCCATACATCGAGCGCTTTTCCAATAACATCCGGATTCTTGAGCACCATATCGCGCAGCTGGAATGAAGCACCCGAGCTGACCAGACCATACAGCTGCCTCTTTTCCCGCCGTCCTTTGACATCGCCGATCATTTTACGAAGCGAGCTTTTTACCATACCCTGATAATTGGCAGTGGCCAGAGATTCCTGATTCAGAACTTCAGGATCAAAAAAAACGTTCAGCTGGATAAAGGTCTGCATAAAGGCGGAATAGCCGTTGGTGAAGATACTAACGAACAACAGAGACAAAAAAAGCAGACTGGCGACAATCGCCGACAGGCCATAATACCGAAATCGCCGTTCAGCCCGGTAACGCCGGGCCAGACTCTGGTTGACGATGTCCAGCGTTCTTTTGGTTTTTTTAGCCGGTTTTACCGATTCAATATTAGAATTATTCATACTGCTCTCTATATTTGCGCACCACGTGCAACGCGATGACATTTAGTATCAACGTGACGATAAACAACAACAGCCCCAGGGCAAAGGCCGCCAGCGTCTTGGGGCTGTCAAACTCCTGGTCGCCGACTAAAAGGGTAACGATTTGCACGGTGACGGTGGTAACCGTTTTAAGCGGATTGACCGTTAAGTTGGCCGCCAAACCGGCTGCCATCACCACAATCATGGTTTCACCGATGGCCCGCGACACTGCCAGCAGCACGCCGCCGACGATACCGGGCAGCGCCGCCGGCAGGATCACCTGTTTGATAGTTTCCGATTGGGTGGCACCCAGACTGTAGGCGCCATCCCGCAGGGCTTGCGGTACGGCGTTGATAAAATCGTCGGAAAGGGAAGACACGAAAGGTATGATCATGACCCCCATGACCAGTCCGGCGGCCAGGGCACTTTCGGAAGAGACACTGAGTCCCAGAATGCCGCCGGTATCGCGGATGAAAGGTGCCACGGTCAAGGCCGCAAAAAAACCGTAGACCACCGTGGGAATGCCTGCCAGGATCTCAATCAATGGTTTGGCGGCAGCACGGAACTTTTTATTGGCATACTCAGAGAGGTAAATAGCGGACATCAAACCGATGGGAACGGCCACGACCATGGCTATCCCCGATATTAAAGCGGTGCCCAAAAAGACCGGCACAGCCCCAAAGGCACCGGAAGAACCGACCTGGTCGGAACGTATCGCCATTTGGGGGCTCCAGTCCAGCCCGAAGAGGAAATCGGTTACCGGCACCGCCTGGAAAAATAGGATGGCTTCATATAAAACCGACAGGACGATGCCGATGGTGGTAAATATGGCAAGGGTGGAGCAGGCAATCAAGAAAATCTTTACAACCTGCTCAACCATATTGCGGGCCCGCAGACCCGGTTTAATCCTGCTCCGCACCAACACCATACCGAGCATGGCCATGGAAATTGCAATCACGGCAAGGGCCGCATTGCTGGTTGTCTTAAGACTGCGATAGTGGTCGGCGGCGGCCTGCATGGCTGGGTCGATCTCACCGGAAACGATATTGCCGCTGACCAGGTTTCTGATATCATTGACGATCAGGTTCAAGCGGGCATCAGGTAAATTTCGTACATTTTCGGGTAAATCCGCAATCACCAGCTGGGTAATAATATTGGACTCAAATGCCAGCCAGAATCCAAAGAAAAGCAGGGCTGGTATTCCACACCAGATCGCTGTTAGGGCACCGTAATAGGTGGGACGGGAATGTAACTTCTTGGTTTGAGTCTTACCCCCACCGACGGTGACTGCCTGACGGCGTCCCAGATAATAGGCCAGGCTCGAAAAGGCCAAAAGAATTATCAACAATGTTGCAGGAGACATAATTAATCCTAAACTGAATGGTTCTGGATTCAACCCAGCCGCTGACCTGAACAGCGGCCAGTCTGATGGAAAAAGAAACTTTGCCAAGGGTAAAAGTTTAGCTAACCGCAAAGAACGCTGAGCTCGCAAAGGCTATCTATGTAGATAATATCGTTCCTTGTACTTTATCCAAAAATCTAATTTAAATTCAATTAGTTAATTTTCTTATGATTATCTCTGTGATCTTTGCGACCTTGCGCTGAAATATTGCTCACAATGTTTTAAACAAAGCCCGGATAGATTTCTATTTCATATAAAATGGCAAAGATAATGCGTCTTTGTTAAAGAACGGTGATGTTTGTGTTAGATTTTTGTTAGATAAACATGGCTTCAGATAGAATCCTTTTTTTATACATCCAACGATGCCCCCCTGGATAAAAAGCACATCGGAGCTATAGCTGCCGCCGGCCTGTTCTCAGCATAGGAAAAGGTCCCATTCAGTTCTATTTCAAGGTGGTTAACGTAATCAATGCGCTTATCACAATCCCGACAGATGGGATTGTTCTTATTGTGATTTCTTTTGGTACAATTCAAACAGGGATTAAGTTTCATTATGATTTCCTTTCTTCAGGCGGTCACTGCATCCCGAAGGGTTTACGTCAATTAAGTTGTTTTCATGGACAATCTCCGCATCTTTGGACATCGGACGAGCTATCAATTTCAGCGTTGTTGCCGGACGTGGCAGCAACCATTTTTGGTTTGTAAACCCGCTGAGGCCCTATTTTTATCCGGATCCAATGGGAAATTTATAAGCTGGAGATGTTAGCAATTAATTAATCACCGATTAGAAATTCGTGAATCTACCAACTATATTCACAAGGATTATCTGATTCCGACAATTACCCTTCCGAAATCCTAATGGCTTAAAAAATCGTGCTTCTGTCTTAACCCAAAGTTAATCAAAATCTGATCCTGTCCTAACCTTGGAAGAATATTTTAAAAAATTTAGTTCGTTGTTGGGTTTCGCATTTCGCACTGAACCATTGATACCTATCTAAAAGGGAAACCGAATATGGGATTTTTAATTCGTTTTGAAGACGAGCAGGCACTAAATCCTCAGATGGTGGGCCATAAATTTAGTGCTCTGGCGCGGGCATTTCGCACTGGGTTTGCCGTCCCTCAAGCGGTTGCCATCAGCACAAAGGCCCATCAATATTACGTGGCTAACAATATCTGGCCGGATGGCTTGGCAGAAGACGTTTTGAACTCAGCCATTGAGCTGGAAATCTCGAAGGGACTTTCCATCCGCTCTTCGGCAACCCGGGAAGATCTTGAGAAGCAAAGTTTTGCCGGTCAATACCGATCCTTTCTGCAAGTTGTCAACAAGGATGATTTAATGACTCACATCGAGGCTTGCTGGCAATGCGTCGCTTCAGAGACTGTTCAGAGCTACCTCGATGCGAGGAATTTGTTAGATCTAAAGGGAAAAGCACAGCTGATGGCGGTCGTCATCCAAAAAATGGTCGATGCGATCGCAGCCGGCATTGCTTTCGGTCGCAATCCAATGAAACCGGCTCGCAAAGAGATCGTCATCGAATCGGTCAAAGGTTTGGCTGAGGACATCGTCAAAGGACACCGAACGCCCTACCGTGCAGTGGTCCATGAAAACGGTACCGTCAAGGTGACCGCACCCCCGTCCAAAAGCTCCTCTGCCGACGAGACCGACCGCATGCTCCATTCATATCCTTTCTATCGGGACATCGCCCAGCTGGTTATCGATCTTGAGTCGCACAACGGGGAAAAACCGCTGGATATCGAATGGGCTGTCGACAGCCAGAAAAAAATCTGGCTGCTTCAATCACGCACGATTACGACGCTTGATGATCGGGGAATCCGAATTCCGCCCGGCCTCTGGAGCCGCAAGATTGCCGATGACCTATGGGCGGATCGACTGACGCCCTTTCTGGCCCATCACATGGTAAAAACTGCACCCCGTTTCGATCTCTCCCGTGCCCTGAAAATACTAGACGTCCCGGTAACCCGCCCCACCCTTAAGGTAATCCACGGCTATCTTTACATCAACTGTATAAACATCAAAACCGGACTCGCCTATCTTCCACCCAAATTTCGCTCTTCGGAGCTGAAAGATCTTCTGCCGCCATCGGCCAGAACGGACATCCCGTTATCCCCCTTAGGTTGGAAGTTTGCTTTCATTGGCCTTCGAAGCATTTTATTGTTCATTCTGCAACCCAGCGCAAACCCCCTTATTTGTATCTGGCGGGCAAAACATGCTCTGGAAGCCATTAACGGGAAAGTTGACCGGGTGTCCGCAATGCCTGACAATTCACCCCAGCTGACGATGGACAAAATTCAGGCGGCCTTGGAAACCCTGACCCGGCTGCAGATAAAAAATCAATGGCCTTATTTTTTTGCCACGTTTATGACCTGGGTTTTGCGCTGGCTCGCGATGAACCGCCTGGGCCTGTCGCACGCCGATTTTTTGTACTTGCTGAGTGAAAAGGCAGACAATATCAGTATCGACATCGAGCAACATTTCAGAAAGGCGGCACAG
>JARFPZ010000685.1 GCA_029288035.1 Desulfosarcina sp. | reverse complement strand
TCACCATTCACCTTTTATCTGGACTCGAAACCACTGGTTTGTCATTGCGAATCGCGATAGCCTTCGTCACGACTTCTATCATTATTTCTTAGATAAGCTGTATGAAAAAGGAGAATCACTTTCAACTCGTGATAAACAAATTTATGAATTCATTAAGGCCGATGATTAGCGCAGCCTTCGAATCGATTCGGCGTTTTCAGAATGACCCAGGCTTGAAGACAATAGGACATTGGTGGTGGTAAAGATTGTTAACATGGAATATTGAATATTGTAAATTGAATGTGGTCCCTCATTTGGAATCACCTGAATTATTTCGATCGGTGGGCAAAAAACCTTAAATTTTAACATAAACTTATAAACTAACGAGCTCAAGTAGCAAATCTACTAATTAAAGTCGCGGACGGGAACATGAAAATCACCATCCTGGCAATTCCCCTGACTGGTTTCCCCATGTTTTGAAAGGTCCTACCAACAGTATCAATTCAAGCGTGTCTTTCCATTGTATATCCATCGCATCGCACCCATCGAGCATAATATAACTCCTTAGGCACCCTCTGATTTATGATAAAAAATTTTTTTGAAAAATTTTATCTAATAATATAATTTTTACTTGACATAATAATTAAACTGATATAATCGATCTAAAAATATTGTGAATAGAAAAAAGAGAAATTCTATGGATAATACAAATTTTGATACATTGGATAATAAAATCATTCGCCTGCTAACAGAAAACGGGCGGATGCCGATCGGTGAAATGTCAAAACGCCTTAATGTAACCGCTCCCACTATACGTAACAGGATTAAAAACCTCGAGCAAAACGGAATATTTAAAGTTTCAGGTCTGATTGATCCCAGCAAACATGGGGAAATGATAACAGCCCTTGTTGCGATGAGCGTCCGATCAGATGGAAAGTTGGATAAAATATTGGATAAAATAGCCCAGTTGCCGAATGTTGTCTGGGCAGGGGTGGTTACTGGACGTTACGATATTATCGCAGAGGTTGTTTGTGTAAGGGGAAAGGACGAATTATATCGATTTACAACAAAAACGGTTCTTAAAATTGCAAATGTGGTTAGAAGTGAAACATTTATTATGTTGAAATCCAGACATAACTGGTTATGCCTGCCCGAAGATGTGGAGGAAATCTAATCGAGAAATCGTGAGATTACTTTTCAATTTTGATTTAGCTAAAATGTGGATTGGCCATTAATAATCAATGCTCAAAGGGGATATGGCGATGAGAAAATTAATTATCCCAATTCAATTCATCATGGTTATGGGATGCCTCGCTCTTAATGGTTATGCTGAACAACCCAAGGAAAAGCCCGCCAATAGCCTGGGGATGGAGTTTGTTCTCATAAAACCCGGCAAATTTATGATGGGAAGCCCTGAAGATGAACCTGGCAGGTATACCGGTGAAAGGTTACCCGGGTGGGTTTGGAACAGCGTATCGACCACTATCCGGCCCAACTCTCGGGCGGTCAACAGCAGCGCGTTGCAATCGCACGGGGATTGTGCATGCAGCCCAAAATCATGCTTTTTGACGAGCCCACATCGGCACTGGACCCGGAGATGATTCATGAAGTTCTTGACGTCATGCGCGATCTGGCCAAAGAGGGCATGACCATGATGGCGGTGACGCATGAGATGGGGTTCGCCAGGGAGGTGGCCAGCCGGGTGGTCTTTATGGATGAAGGCAAGATCATCGAGATGGCTCCTCCAAATGATTTTTTTACTAACCCCCAAACCGATCGGGGTAAGTACTTCCTGAAATCGATTCTTACCCACTGATTGGGTGTTAGCTTAACCTCAAATGAAGCGATGGTTGGTGTCTGAGAATCGCGATGCGCAGCGTGCGGGCTCGTGCAACCGAAACAGCTCTGAAAGAAATCATTGTCGCGATTGAGGGTATCTTGTAATAGGTCATGCCGTCGGTCATTAACCCGGGGCTGACCACATTGACTCAATTCATGGCAAGCCTTGGCTAAAACACTCTAACAAAGGAGGAGGATACGATGGCAAAAAAGAAAAAAGAAAAAGGGAAAAAGGACAAGAAAAAAACTAAGAAAAAAGGGAAAAAAGGCGGAAAAAAGAAATAGATGTTGTTTCCGACGCTCATAAACTTGGAGGGCAATCTGGCCGAAGGAGCCGGATTGCCCTTGAAGTTTATCTTCGAAGGGAGAAAAAAATCTAAGGGTAAAAAATAACGTGATTCCAAGCGAAAAAAACTGAAGGCTAGCGCAGCTGTTCTGCTTTCAAAGAAATTAGGATGATAACAATATGAACATCGTTGTATTGGGCTCGGGAAACGGGGGCTGTGCCGTTGCATTCGACTGTTCGGCCAAAGGCCATCAGGTTAGTCTATTTGATTTTGAACAATTTCCGGAGAGTATCAAGGCTGTCCAAAACAGCGGAGGCATCCATTGTGAGGGCATCCTTGAAGGATTTCAGCCGGTGACCTATGCCGGACACGAGATTGAAAAAGCGCTGGATGGGGCGGACATCATATATGCCGTTGGTCCGGCATACAGCACCAGACCCTTTGCCGAAGCCTGCAAGCCATACCTTAAGCAAGGACAGATCGTGATCGTGTGCCCAAGTTCCTGCGGTGGCAGTGTTGAATTTAAAAACGGCGCGGGACTGGATCTTCGGGATGCCAACATTGTCGTGGCAGAAACTTCGACGCTGCCGTATGCCGTTCGACTGCTTGAACCTGGCAAGATCAGGATATTTAACAAACTCAAAGGCGGGTTGTTCCTGGCGGCGGTTCCGGCGCAAAATACCCATGATGTCTTGGAGCAGGTGCGAGATGTCTATCCGACGATGAGTGCGGCCAAGAATATACTTCAGACCAGTTTGCAAAACGGCAACCCGGTCATCCATCCCACGATTACACTCATGAATGTCGCGCTAATCGAACGCACCAAGGGTGATTTCGATTTTTATCACGATGGCGTCACGCCGGCGGTCGGTAGGCTGATCGAAGGGGTTGATAAAGAACGGATCGCCATCGGAAAAAAATTGGGCGTAGACGTTATTCCCGACCCGGAATTAGGCGTCATCCAGGGCTATATGACAGAAGCCACCTATGACAACGGATTTATTACCGCGCCGGGATTCGAGGGGGTCAAAGCACAGAGTAGTCTGGATTACCGGTATTTCAATGAAGATGTGGGGTATGGTCTGGTGTTCCTCCAGAAACTTGGGGAACAGATCGGGATAGCGACACCGGTTATGTCGGCTGTGATCACACTGGTTTCTCTGCTAATGAATCGGGATTATGTGGGTGAAGCCCGGCGCACGATGGAAACGTTAGGACTTTCAAAGCACACTGCGAAAGAATTGGAGCAACTGTTGGCGTAAAAAAATATGCAATGGAAATTATGATATAATTAAAATCGGCGCTGTCGACATGCTTGCCGGGATTAAATTGAAGGATTTATTCCCGAAGCCCGAATTCTAATCGAATTCGTGTTAAACAATCTAAAATCTATTGCCTATAGGAGGTTGAGGTCAATGGAGTGTTATGAAAATTTAGTTCACATCGAAGATGTGCTAGGCGCCCATAACTACAAACCGCTTGAGGTGGTGATCACAAGGGGTGAGCGGGTTTGGGTCTGGGATGAAGAGGGCCGTAAGTACCTGGACTGCCTCTCAGCATATTCCGCCGTGAATCAGGGCCACTGCCACCCCCGGCTATTGAAGGCCATGGTAGCACAGGCCTCACGCTTGACCCTGACTTCCCGGGCGTTCCGCAATGACCAGCTGGGACGATTGTACAAAGACATCAGGAGGTTGATCAACTACCACAAGATCCTGCTTATGAACAGCGGGGCCGAGGCGGTGGAATCGGCAATAAAAGCGGTGCGAAAATGGGGTTATCAGGTCAAGGGTGTTCCCGAGAACCAGGCCGAAATCATTGTCTGTGAGAACAATTTCCATGGACGCACCATCACCATTATCAGTTTTAGCACCGATCCCGCAGCCCGCAGTGGATTCGGGCCCTTCACGCCCGGCTTCAAATCAATCCCTTTTGGAGACAGTGCCGCCCTGGAAGCGGCGATTACGCCCAATACGGTGGGATTCATGGTGGAACCTATCCAAGGCGAAGCCGGTGTTATTATTCCGCCCGAGGGGTATTTAAGGGAAGTCAAAGAAATCTGCAAGCGTCACAGCGTAACCCTGATCTTCGATGAAATTCAAACTGGTTTGGGTCGCACCGGAAAGCTTCTGGCAGACCGTCATGAGCAAGAAGCCGAGCCGGATGTGACCCTCATCGGTAAAGCCCTATCCGGCGGCTTTTATCCGGTCTCGGCCGTCCTTTCCAATTCGGAAGTTCTCGGTGTCTTGCGGCCTGGCGAACACGGCAGCACCTTCGGCGGCAATCCCCTGGCTTGCGCGGTTGCCCGAATGGCGTTGCG
>JARFPZ010000590.1 GCA_029288035.1 Desulfosarcina sp. | reverse complement strand
TTCTCTGCGGAAGCGGGAGCGAACATATGGAAGAACCGATTGCATTTTCAAGTCGCATAGCTAAAAATTTCAAAGTATTTGCGATTCATATGGTTGGATCTTTCCGAGACCTGGTTCCAATCATATGTGTCATCGCCGTCTTTCAGCTGCTGGTCTTGCGACAACCTTTTCCCGAACTGGTTGACATGATCATCGGACTGGTTCTTGTCATCCTTGGCCTGGCTTTTTTTGTTATGGGTTTGGAGATAGGACTCTTTCCCATCGGCGAAGCGATGGCAGAGGCGTTTGCCCGCAAGGGAAGTTTGTCCTGGCTGCTCCTGTTTGGTTTTGGACTTGGATTTTCAACCACGATCGCTGAGCCGGCACTGATCGCGGTGACAAAAGAAGCCGCCGTGGTGGCCGCCAAGGGAAAGTTCATCGGCGCCGATCCCATTTCCATGAGAACCTACGCCATGGGGCTGCGCATTACGGTGGCCCTGTCTGTGGGGGTTGCCATCCTGGTGGGTCTCGTCAGGATTCTCAAAGGATGGCCCATTCAATACCTCATCATCGGCGGCTACATCGCCGTCATGATCATTACGGCTTTTGCGCCAAAAGAAATTGTCGGTATTGCCTATGATTCGGGGGGCGTAACGACATCAACCGTGACCGTACCCCTTGTGACGGCTCTGGGGGTGGGGTTGGCCGCCACGATCCGTGGACGCAACCCCCTGGTAGACGGCTTCGGCCTGATTGCCTTTGCTTCCCTTTTACCGATGATCTTTGTTATGCTTTACGGCATGGTTTTTTTTCGCTGAGATTAGGATACAAAGATGGATCTGATCACCGCATTTACGAACATCCTTGCGCTGACGGTTAAAGACATTTTACCGGTTGTGGCCCTGCTGCTGTTTTTTCAACTCGTTGTTCTGCGCAGGCCTTTACCGAATTGGAAACGAGTGGCTTTAGGGTTTTTGTTTGTCCTTATCGGGTTGACCCTGTTCTTGGACGGACTGGAAACCGCGTTGTTTCCGATCGGCAAGATCATGGCCAAACAACTGTCGGCTCCAGAATTTGTTTTTGGGACTAAAGACGCCCCCCCGGAGGCGGCCTGGTATAAATATTCCTGGGTCTTTGTCTTCGGCGCTTTGATCGGATTTGCCACAACGGTGGCCGAACCGGCGCTCATCGCCGTGAGTTTCAAGGCCCAGGAAGTCTCACGCGGAGGCTTAAACCAGTGGGGATTGCGTTTGGCGGTTGCGGCTGGAGTGGCCATTGGGATTGGAATCGGCACATTCCGCATTGTGACCGGAACACCATTGTATCTTTATATTATTGCGGGATATGTGATTGTTATAATCCAGACTGTATTTGCGCCCCGCGAAATTATTCCCCTGGCTTATGATTCAGGGGGAGTCACGACCTCGACTGTGACGGTACCCCTGGTAACCGCTCTGGGCCTGGGGCTGACCGAAACTGTTCCGGGACGTGATCCGGCGCTGGACGGATTTGGACTGATCGCCTTTGCAAGCGTTTTCCCCATAATGACGGTGATGGGGTATGCTCAGATTGCTCAATGGATATCACGACGCAAACTGAGGACCACCAGGGAGGAATGACATGAATTTTAAGTTAATTATCGCAATGATCAAGACCGACGTAACCGACAAAATTGTCACGGCCGCTAAGGCTGCCGGCGGCACCGGCGCGACGATTATTCCGGCCCGCGGAACAGGGATTCATGAGGCCAAGACCTTCTTCGGACTGACCCTCGAAGTCCAGACCGACGTCGTCCTTTTTCTTCTGGAGGCAAGCCTGGTGGCACCGGTGCTGGATTCAATCAACCAAGCCGGTCGCTTAAAGGAAGCAGGAACGGGGATTGCGTTTGTGGTCGACGTGGAACATGCCGTTGGGCTTGAGAGTCAGCTGGAGCACTTCAGGCGGGCAGCGGAAAGTCACGATTAGGCCGCATCCGCACCCTGGGTAAAAAATAAATTCGATTATCGATAAAATTTCCTATAGTCAGGATAAAATTCAACCCGCACCACAATCGACACATTATACACCGGATCTTTGCAATGAAGCTTATCTTCAGCGAACTCATCCTTTTAATTACGAAAAAGCAGGAGCGGAACATTTGGAATTTAATAAAATTTTTCCTCGTTCTAATCGCAATGGTTACCGTCTACAGTATCCTGTTTCATTTCCTGATGATTTTTGAAAACAGAGAATTCAGTTGGATCACCGGATTTTACTGGACGTTGACGGTGATGTCCACCCTTGGTTTTGGTGACATCACTTTTGCTACAGATGTTGGCAAGTTGTTCTCGATTATTGTCCTCATGTCGGGAATTGTGTTTCTGCTGACGATGCTTCCTTTTACGTTTATCCAATTTTTTTATCTGCCGTGGCTGGAAGCCCAGGCCAAAGCCAGAGCACCGCGGGAATTGGCCCAAGGCACCAAAGACCATGTCATCCTTACCAATTATGATCCGGTCACGATAACCCTGGCAGAAAAATTACGCCAGTATCACCATGAATACGTTTTTGTGGTTGAAGATGTGCCGCAGGCACTGGAACTTCAGGACTTAGACTTCAGGGTGGCAGTAGGAGAATTGGGTGATCCGCAGACCTACCGGCGATTGAAAGCTGAAGATGCCGCTCTGGTGGTTGCCAATGTCGACGATATGATGAATACCAACATCGCCTTTACGATTCGTGAGATTTCTCAAAAGGTTCCCATCGTTGCAAATGCCGATCTTGACGACTCCGTTGATATCCTTCAACTATCTGGAAGTACCCACGTATTGCAATTCACGAAAATGTTGGGCCAATCATTGGCACGCAGGGTTCTCGGCACGACCACCAGGGCCAACATTATCGGGAAGATTGAATCCCTTCTGATCGCAGAGGCCCCGGCCATGAGGACACCCCTTGTCGGTAAAACCCTTCTGCAAAGCAAACTACGCGAAACAATCGGAATCAATGTGGTGGGGTTATGGGAACGCGGTCGGTTTAAAATACCCACCGCTCAAACCCCCATCAATTCCACAACCGTTCTTCTGCTGGCCGGATCCGCTGACCAATTCAGTGAGTATGACCAAAAATTCGGCAGGGATAAAAAATACCAGGCCCCGGTCCTGATTCTGGGCGGTGGCCGGGTCGGCCGGGCGGCCGCAGATGCCTTGATGGAGCGCAATATTGATTACCGAATCATCGAAAAGAAACAAAAACTTATTGAAGATGAGCGCTATATCTACGGCAGTGCTGCTGACATCAACACGCTTATGCAGGCCGGGATCAAAACGGCCCCTTCGATCATCATTACCACCCATGACGATCCAACCAACATTTACTTAACGATTTACTGCCGCAGGCTGTCTCCCGATATACAGATCATCAGTCGTGCGGATCTTGAAAGGAATATATCCAAATTACACACTGCCGGCGCCGACCTGGTGATGTCCTATGCTTCCATGGCCGCCAGTACCATCCTCAACCTGCTCAAGCCTAATGAATTATTAATGCTGGCCGAGGGGTTAAACATATTTCGTGTTGTTGTGCCTCCATCTTATGTGGATAAATCTCTTGCGGAGAGCCATATCCGATCCCGGACAGGCTGCAATGTGGTCGCCATCTGCGACCGGGAGGCAATGCGTATCAATCCGGAACCGTCTTATCGCTTTAGTGAAAACAATGAGCTCATATTGATTGGTAGTGAAGAGGCCGAAAGTCGCTTCTTCAAAATGCATTCGGAAATGAAAAAGATCAAGGCTCCACAGGCTGGGGCATCGCCATGAATTCATTAACTCGGTTTGAGAATATATGAAAAATATACGTAATATTATCTGGAATGTTATTCTAATTACAACAGGCAGCGTCATCAGTGCGGTTGCTATTAACAGCATCCTTGTCCCCAAACAGTTTCTGGCCGGAGGATTTACAGGTTTGGCGTTGCTGATTCACTATGCGTTGCCGGTTATTCCTCTTGGGGCCACATATTTTATTCTAAACATTCCAGTTTTTATTTTTGGTTGGATGTTTGTCGGGCATCGGTTTTTTTTCTATAGCATCGCAGGCATGCTGATATACTCCTTGGCCGTCCTCATTCCATTCCCGGAAATTATGATCGAAGATCGCCTGCTGAATTCGTTGACAGCCGGAATGATCACCGGCGTCGGTTCCGGCATATTGCTTCGATCGCTGGGATCCGCCGGTGGTATGGATATTCTGGCCATCATTATTCTCAAAAAATTTTCGGTCCGTTTGGGGACAACTTCCCTTGTCTCCAATGCAGTACTGATGCTGACGGCCATTTCACGCCTTCCACTGGAGATGATATTGTATACCCTGATTTACATTTATGTGAGCGCCTATGTTGTTAACCTGGTGGTCAGCGGTCTCAACCAGCGCAAGGCGGTAATGATCGTGTCTGACCAGTGGCAAGTGATATCCACGGAAATCATGGAGAAAATGGGCAGGGGCGTGACCGTCGTCCATGGTGAGGGCGGTTACTCCGGGAAGGAGCAGAAGATTCTATATTCGGTGATTCCCTTCCAGGAGCTGGCGCGCTTCAAAGAGCTCATTCGCAAGATCGACCCAAAGGCATTTGTGGTGATCACCCAGACGCTGGAGGTAATGGGACAAAAAATCGGTAA
>JARFPZ010000529.1 GCA_029288035.1 Desulfosarcina sp. | reverse complement strand
TGAATATCTGCTTTAGTCCGTTGCCTTCAGTTAAGTCATTGTGATAGCTTCCGGTGGCATGGGCTTTGACAGCGTCAATCTGATGGGACCCGACCCCTGCACGGTTAAGGGCCTCACGCATCACGGCTGCGATTTGATCTCCTGCGGGATTGTGGGTCGTGACACTATAAGTATCACAAACATTGGCACCCCCCAGATAATGAAAATCATTTGGGGTCTTGCTCTTTTGGTCCAAAATGAGTGCACCGCAACCTTCTCCAAGGATGATGCCCTCGCGGGATTTATCAAATGGTTTGCAGGGCGATGGCGAAATCAATTTCAAAGATTCAAAACCGTAAAATCCCAGATTGCTGAAAAGATCATATCCGACCACCAGGGCCCTGTTTATAAAGCCCTGGGCGATCATGTCAGCCGCGAAAATAATACCGTTGGCACTGGAAGTGCAGGCAGTTGTGAATGTGTAGCAGGCGGCTTTGATGTTGAAGTGATTGGCAATATCGTTGGCAATGTTTCCGTAGCCCGGGGATGTCTGTGAAAGGACATTCCGGGAAGTTTCATAGGTGTCTTCATAAATGGGAATATCGTTGGACGTCGACCCAAAAAATACCGGCAAGGCCTCGATTTCGTCGGGGCTTAAGCCGGCATCGTCAATCGCCGCCTCGATGGTGTCGAAAAGCACATCGTAGTAATACTTCTCGCTGCCTTGGGTACGGTCGGAATCTTTTGTTGAAAGACGGTAATACGGCCGACTGAAATTGGAATCGATCAGCGACAAAGGGATATTCACAACCTGAACCCGGTTGGTCTTCATCGAATCGATAACACGCTCCATGTCATCGCCCAGGGCACAGTGGACGGCTTGGCCGCATATATAGACCCTATCACTCACCGAGTAATCACCCTGGCTGAAGAAAATCTGCAAAGGTATTAACGGACTGCATCACGCGCCGCATTTCCTTGCTGTCGCGAATGGCGATGCCATAGGTGTTTTGGATGGCAATCGAAATCTGCAAAGCATCGATGGAATCCAGTTCCAGCTCCGATTGGCGTGCAAAAAGCGGAAGATCATCAGCGATATCGTTGACATCAATATCCAGTTCACAGTTTTCAATGATCAAAGTTTTTATTTTGTTCTTCAGGTTGTTATCCAAAGATCCTTTCATAATAAAACGCTTTATCCTTTGCCGACTAAAAATTGATCTGTTCATCCAAAAATAATTTAGCCTCGGAATAGATCTTGGGCCCACTGAGGCGGAGCTGTAATGATGTTCACAAATGCAGGTCAAAGTGACAACTTTCTTTTGATAATGATGGCGGTAGTGCTAAGCATCACAAGACCGATAAGAAATAATAGTAAAGATTCCTTCATCACGTCAAGAATATTCCCGTTTCTTAAAAATATGTCCAGAAAACCATCCAGACCCCACGACATGGGAGACAGGACCGATAACGTCTGCATAAAATCCGGCATGACAAATTTAGGAATCATTATGCCGCCCAACGCGCCAAGAATAATATTGAAGACCCCGCCGATGGTGGTGGCATGCTCTGTGGTTTTGGCCACCGATGCAACCAACAGCGCAAAGGAGATAGAACAGAAACTGACTGCGGTGGTAATCAAGAGCAATCCACCATAAGAATCCCCCATGGTTAAAGCATCCCCACCCAAAAACGGAACAACATAAATACCCACCAGAATCATCAATACAACCTGAATTAAATTGACGATAAAAAAAGGCAGGAGCTTACCTACCAGAAGAAGACCGGTTGAGATATTCATGCTCTGAAGACGCAACAGGGTGCCGTAGTTTCTTTCTGCAATAAATGTGTTGGAAATGGGAATGACCACGAAAAACATTGAAAATACCAACCAGGCCGGCACGCTTTGCTGAACGGATGTCGGTACTTTGAATTTCAATTTGCTCTTGGACACATAGCGCGTTTCTATCAAGTCACCGGTCGGTTGCATTACCTTTTCGATGTCGATCCCGGCATACGCCAGCATCTCTTCCTGCCCCTTGATCAGATAGGCAACCCTGGCTTTCGCCAGACTGGCCGCAAACGTATTTTTTAAAATCGTGTAGGTCTGCCGGTTAACCGACGGTTTAACCAGCAGTATCATCTGCCGTCTGGCTGTATTAGACTCGTTACTATCGGCAATCAGGGAAAAACCCTTTTCAACCACCAAAGCGAATTTATAGTCTTCCTGAAACATTTTGTGTCGGATAAAATCAATACCGGTACTGTCAGCCATATGGTGAAAGGAAAAGGTCCTCAAATTTTCCAGTGTTTTGATAAAGGCCCTGGACGGATCGCTATTATCCTGGTTAACCACCAGTATTTTGATTTGATTGACGCCGTGGGTGTCGAACAAATCCCGCATGGCCAGGGACATGATCAATATAAAGGCAACCGGCATGATGAACAGAACCATTAGCGAGTGGACGTCGCGACCCATTACCAGAAACTCTTTTTTCAAAATATACAATATTTTAATCATTCATCTCTCAGGCTTTTGCGGGTTAGGTTTAAAAAAAGAGTTTCAAGACTTTTATCACGGCTGTCAAAGTCAACCACTTCAACGGCGTGGCTTTTCAATACCGAAAGAATTTCAATCAAATTGTCATGGAAATTTTCATCTTTTGTTAACAGGATGCAATCGTCCTGAACCCTGGCGGCCCTTATACGCTTGAATCGATCAAGGAGGGCGGCATTCAACTCGCCGACCCGGATGGACACCTTAAACTCCTGTTTAAGAATTTCCTCTTTGGGCTCATTCAGGATGAGACGGCCTTCGTCAATGATGGCAATCATGTCGGATATCTGCTCAATCTCTTCCATGTAATGGGAGGTATAAATAATAGTGGTTCCTTCTTTGCGATTGATATTTTTTATCATCTCAAGAATGTAATTTCTGGATTGGGTGTCGACCCCGACGGTGGGTTCATCCAGGTATAACATCCGCGGAGTGTTTAACAGACCAATTGCCAGGTTTAATCGTCGCTTCATGCCACCTGAAAATTTGTGGACCCGCTTGGTCAAAAATGATTGCAGGCTGGCAACCTCGGTACAATAGTCAATGCGAGACTTTAATTTCTGTCCCTTCAGACCCAGCAGACCGCCGAAGTATTCAAGATTTTCATACGCGCTGAGCATGGGATAAATGGCCAGGTTCTGGGGCACAATGCTGCAAATGGTCTGTATTTCCGAAAGATGGTTATCGAGATCCAGTCCGTCTATGAAGATCTCCCCCTTGTCCCGACCAATGATTCCGATCAAAATCGAAACAAGGGTGGTTTTGCCGGCACCGTTGGGCCCCAGCAGTCCGGTGATCACCCCTTTTTGAATCGAAAGGTTGATGTCGTCTAAAACTACCTGTTGGCCATAGGATTTATAAAGATGATTGATTTCAATCATGATGGGAATTTGCCGGTTGCAGAATCAGCGACTACCAGCAGCAAGCTGGGGGTATGAGGATGGTCCATAGAAGGGGCCGGGCCCACCTCTGCTGGTAGCCGCTGATTTTTAAAAAGAATTTTTTGATCTCTGTTTTATCGGATCTGTCGGTTTTGGCGCTCACTTGACCGGTTTATTATCGGCAACGACTTTGCTTGTTTCAGCCATCTTTGGTGGTGGTTGTTCTGCTGGCGCATACCAGCAGATTGAAAAAAATATGAAAAAATTCTTTTTTATCTCAATTCATAAACCGCCGACATCGATCACATTTGCACCCACCAAGCATGCCCTCGCGGTAACGGTAAAACCTTTTAAATTCTCACCGGCATAGCCGGTGGCTTATGAATTGAGTCAATTATGGCAAAGTGATGGGAGAGTGTCAATATAGACGGTAGTAGAGTGTATTTCAACAATCTGCTATCATTAAGGATCATCTCAATTTCTCATTTATTTTCAGGCAAAGATCATGATTTGGATTCCAGCGCAGCCAATACCGATTGGAAATGAATGTCCACCGTATCTTGTACGCGGCGCGCGTAACCACCGGCCATGGTGACCGCCGTCGGCAGACCGGCTTTGTAAAGATGGTGCAAAACAAGACGATCCCGTTGCGCCAGCCCTTCCTTTGTTATGGCAAGGCGGCCGAGCCGGTCGTCTGCATATGGGTCTGCGCCTGCCAGGTAAATCGCAAGATCGGCCTTGAAATTCTGGGTGCACGCCGCAAGGCCTTTTTCGATGGCATTGAGATAGGCGGCATCGTCCGTCCCATCGGCCAGCGCAATATCCAGATCGCTGGCTTCTTTGTGATAGGGGAAGTTGTTTTGGCCATGGACGGAAAATGTAAAGATGGTGGAATCGTTTTTGACAATGGCAGCCGTGCCGTTTCCCTGGTGAACGTCGCAGTCGATAACCCATATTTTTCCGGCAAGCCTTTCGGACTGCATGGCCCTGGATGCGATGACACTGTCGTTTAGCCAGCAGTAACCCTGGCCATGGTCGCTAAAAGCATGGTGGGTTCCACCCCCTAGATTGACGGCAATCCCCTCCGCCACTGCCGCCCGGCAGGCTTCGACAGTCCCTCCGGCAGAATAACGCGCCCGCCGGACTATCTCCGGTGACCACGGCAGCCCCACACGACGGACCTCCTTGGCAGACAATTCACCATGTTGCAGGCGATGTATATATGTCGGGTCATGGGCCCGGATCATCTCCGCATACGTCGTTGGCCTGGGAATTTTAAGATCAACAGACGATGCAATCTGACTTTCTTCGATTCGCCTTCGCAGCAAATAATATTTGCTTTTCGGGAAACTGTGGTTTTCCGGCAGCGGTATGGGAAAGGAATCGGTGTAATAAATCTTCAATTTTCAACCTGGCTCACTGATGAATTCTATCATTTTATTGCGAATCAACACCGCCCGCTCCATGCCTTTCGGGGGCAGGGATCCCAGAGATTGCTCCAGCAATTGCGCCGTGGCATCGTAATCCCTGCCGGTGGTGTGTTCACTGACAACTTCACAACCGCAGCGTTTGGCGGCATCGATGATCAGCCGGTGAACCCTTGCCCGTTCCTCCCGATTATGCGCCCCCTGGATGGCCGCACCAAAGAATATTTTCATTTGAGTTCTTGACTCCCTTTTTTTAACTTGCGGTTAAATGGAAATAACAGGTCTTGACTCGCGTTGATGAACATACCACAAAAATTTGAA
>JARFPZ010000480.1 GCA_029288035.1 Desulfosarcina sp. | reverse complement strand
TGGGTCAAGAGTGAAAAGCACAAAGTCACAGTGCGCCTTGAGCCTCTTGAACAACCCAGCCGCCGGGCGGCCCAAGAGCAGCTTTGCCGAAAATTATCCGCCTTAGGGGCGTTAACGCCAGCTGGCAAGTCGCTTGTTGTTCAAGTAGGCGACTCGCCATTGAAATAATCTGTGTCAAAAAAAACGACTACTAATTTCTTATAAATAACGATGTCTGAAAGTATCATGGTTAAAAAAAATTATTATCCTATATCTTTGTATCTTTCCCATGGAGCAGGGCCAATGCCCTTGTTGGGTGATGATGGACATAAGGAAATGGTCGAAAACTTGAAGATCATTGCAGCTAAAATTGCAAAGCCTTTGGCTATTATCCTTATTAGTGCCCACTGGGAAAAAGCTATTCCGACTATTACTCAAGGAGCCAACCCTTCCTTAGTATATGATTACTATGGATTTCCAAAGCAAGCCTATGAGATCCAATACCCTGCACCAGGAGATCCAAACCTTGCTCAGACAGTTTTTTCGCTTTTGAGTGACAAGGGCATAGAATCCGCCCTTGATGATAAAAGAGGATTCGATCATGGCTTATTTGTGCCATTGAAAATAATGTACCCAGAGGCAGATTTACCTTGTATTCAATTGTCTCTTGTGGATAGTTTAAACGCGAGAGAGCATATAAAAATAGGGGAGGCGTTATCCGGATTGGAATATAAAAACTTGCTTGTGATTGGCTCCGGATTTTCGTTCCACAACATGAAAGCCTTTTTTGCTCCATCTACGACCGAGACGCAATCTATGAACGAATCCTTTGAGCAATGGTTGATTGATACATGTTCAAACCCGAAGATCAACGAGATTGAAAGAACGAATCGACTAGTAAATTGGCAAAACGCACCTTCTGCCAGATATTGCCATCCCAGAGAAGAACATCTATTACCATTGCATGTCTGTTATGGGGTTGCTAAGCGCGCTTGCAAAGACTTTTTTGAGCTAAATATTTTAGGCAAAAAGGCTAGCGTTTACCTTTGGTGAACGTATACTCTCAAACAATATATCGTGATTGCCGTGATAAAAATCATCAATCAGGCGCGCAAAAGCATTAGGATAAGCATGTTATATTCCAACTGGGAGGGGTGAATCTGATATTTTGCATTCACCCTTTATGGATTTAAATCGGCCTGAATCCCACCTCAAAATCCAATCATAAACGCTGTCCAAAATTCAAACCACCAAGGAAAAATTTCGATTTATTGCAAAAATGGGCGGACAGATTAAGATTAAATGAACAAATATAAAATAAATTTAGTTGATTCAGCGGATTCGACTTAATCTATCATTGGCCCTTTTTGTAGATTAGCCAGGGGAAACATGCAATTTCCTGGAATTGTAGGTTTGTTCAGCTAATTTAAAATACCATGGTTCAATTTTTATGGATTTGAAAGCGCAATCCACACACGGCGATAATCAACGGTCTGTTCGAATGTTTACATAATTTTGAAGTTAAAAAAATGGTTGAATATGAATACCAAACCGGATAAAGAATGATGCAAGAGTGATGATATCGCTTTTCTATCTGAAATAATTGTGAATTTCAGATTTTGACAAGTTGTAACCGGAACTCAGACAAATTAGAGGCTAATTTCAAAGAATATCAAAATTTTAACCTGGGTTCTTAACTAAATATATCTTTATTATGACATTATGAATAACCTATCCGCTTGCGGCAGGGAGCTTCATTTGACATCACACTGCAATACGGTGGCCAATAACTCCAAACCATAGTTATTCAATATGAATTTTCTTGACATGCCCTATTTTTCAAAATATATTCAAACCAATAGAATTTGCTTCTGAAATTCAATCTTTTCTGTGAATCCGACTGTCTATTTCTATTCAACTCGAATCTTTCTTTCTGCGCAATATCGCTCATTCTGAATCTCTCTGTTTAAGTAAATATTTGTTTCCTTTAGGCTAAAACCTCAAAATAAGGTAAACGATAAATGGAGAAACCTCTCAAAATGTGTCTAACCCGCTCCTAAGAGACTAATCGTTCTTTTAGGAGCTTAACCTTCTTTTTGAAGTATAAATGCTCTAATTGGGATAAATTCAATAATTGGAACCTATATCAAGATTGGAGGATATAAATATGCATGAGTTGAAAGAAAATATGCCCGTCCATTTTGAAGCTCCCGGCACTAAGGTTCGTTCTTTGAAGGGTTTAGGCGGTATGTGCACTGCCTACGCTGAAATACCAGCAGGCGCCGACTTTTCGCCTCTATTGAAAGGATTAGCCAACGACAAATGCCATTGTCCTCACTGGGGATACGTTTTGAGCGGTAGTATCAATCTTCGCTATGAAGATGGATCTGAGGAAGTTGTTAAAGCTGGTGAAGTCTTCTATTGGCCACCCGGACATACGGCGTGGACTGAAGAGGAAACCACTTTCATAGAGTTTAGCCCTGAAAAAGAATTTGAAGAAGTCTGGGAAAACATTAGAAAAAAAATGAGTGAGATGAGTTAGTAATCGGCTCGTCAGAAAACCTGACTGTTTTCACAGTATTTATTGTCAACAATTGATTCGAATCGCACTCTATTCACAAAAGGAGGAAAATCCAATGACAAGACAAGAAATCCTTGATCAAATTTCTCAAACACTTGGCGGAGTTCCGGGCTGGCTTGATGGACTGCCGGACTCGCAACTTGAACATCAGTGGGGGCTCACCGCATGGCTCCTTAGCGACAGCAAGCTGTCTGCACGTGATAAAGCCTTGGTTGCTTTTGGAGCTGCAGCAGCTGCCCGTTGTCAGTACTGAACGCCCTTCCATACTGAGCAGTTACGGCTCGGTGGGATAGACGATGACCAAATCCAGGAGGCTTCTTATGCAGCTCTCCAGACT
>JARFPZ010000404.1 GCA_029288035.1 Desulfosarcina sp. | reverse complement strand
TGCACGATCTGATTGGTCACGATAATTTTCTCATCTAATTGTGGTAATTCCACAACAGTCTAAAAAAGATATTTTGAGATTTGGTTTAAGTTTAAATATACCATAAGGTGCGGAAAATTGTCAAAAAAAGTGGGAAATCATGACCTGCACGAGTGATAGTCTCCTGCAACCTTTCCTTCAAATATAACGCCGATTTATTCCACTTTAAGGGTATCGGGTGTCATGTTTCAACCCAGCCGCCGATAAGAATTGGACCGCTCAGATCGAGGAAACAATATTTTGCTGATATGATGATAAATTTTAGCAAAAGAAATCCTTGACAAATAAATTCAGTCTGTCTATTAACAACGCAAATTTAGTCATGTGAAGTCGTGGTGCCCTTTAGGGCCAACAGGGAAACCGGTGAAATTCCGGTGCGGACCCGCCGCTGTGTTCGGGGACGAAATCCGCAACAGCCGCTGATCTGCCACCAAACAGATTGGGAAGGCGCGGATAGTAGATTGATCCGAAAGTCAGAAGACCTGCCACTTCATTCATGTTTGTGGAGGCGGTAAATCCTCAGGCGGTTATGCTTGGGGATTTTTTTATGAGTGATTCTGCAAGATCCTTGAAGAAATGAACATGCAAACTTAAATCGTCAATTGACACTGTTCAATCAGTCGATATGACTTTTTTTGACAATAATGCCGAAATTTTTGTTGGCATCGTACCTATCTGTTATAGAGGAGCCTCAATATGAATTTGCAAGACATCGTTAAAAATATCGAACCTTTGGATCAAAAATGGATTACAAAAGCCGAGGAAAGGACAGCAAAGCTGGTCATGCCGAGCCGTGCCCTGGGCAGGCTGCATGATATTTCCGAGCGGCTATGTGCAATCCAAAAAACCATGCAGCCTTCCTTAAATCGCAAAGCGATTTTGGTGATGGCTGGTGATCACGGCGTCGTAGATGAAGGTGTCAGTGCATATCCCCAGGAGGTGACCGGCGCCATGGTAAAAACCTTTCTCGTCGGCGGTGCCGGCATCAACGCCATCGCACGACACATCGCAGCGGATGTATTTGTTGTCGATATGGGCATTAAGGCCGAATTGAATGGTGTAGACGGCGATCGATTAATTGTTCACAAAATTGCCCCCGGTACGGCCAATTTCGCCCGGGGACCGGCCATGAGTCGACAGGATGCCGAACAATCCATTTTATATGGATTTCAGGAAGCATCTAGGCTCTATCAGGATGGTGTTGAAATTCTGGGTACCGGAGACATGGGTATCGGCAATACCACGCCTTCCGCCGCCATCGGGACCGTCATATGCGGTGCCGATCCGACGGATATTGTTGGACGCGGAACCGGCATCGACAATGAAGGTCTTGCCCGCAAACAGGATGCGGTTTCCCGTGGCATTGCAGTAAATAAACCGGATCCTGCAGACGGCCTGGATGTTCTTGCCAAGGTGGGCGGATTCGAAATCGGGGCAATTGCCGGATGTGTGCTGTCCGCTGGGTTTCATCGCCGTCCGGTTGTCCTCGACGGCTTCATTTCAACAGCCGGTGCCCTCATTGCCTGGGTCCTGTGTCCTTTTGTGACGGATTATCTGTTTGCCGGGCACCGTTCTGAAGAGATTGGTCATCAAACGATGCTGGACTATCTCAAGTTAAATCCAATCCTGGATCTCGGGATGCGTTTGGGGGAAGGAACCGGTGGTGCCTTGGCAATGAATATCATGCAGGGAGCAGTCAGTGTCTTTAGAGAAGTGATGACCTTCGAAGAGGCCGGCGTAGCCGATAAGGAATAACCCTCTGGAATGATGAATGACAAAGGTCGAATGTCGAATTATGGAATCCTTTCGAATTTACGATTATCAAATGACCGAGCGGAGGTAATTCCACCATTCGTCCTTCGTCATTCCTTAATTCATTCCCAATGATCACCGTTTTTTCGTTTCAATTCTATTGTGTCGTTTCGGGCAGTGTCCCCGGGATCAGTCTTGTGCCCCAAATCGATGTAGCGCCATGTCCCATGTTTATCAATAAAGGAATTTAGCAGCCAACTGATAACGCTAATCATCAATGAGCCCACAATGGCCGACCCGAATCCATGAACATCAAAACCGGAAATCACACCGGACGCCATCTTAAGCATCAGAGCGTTGATGACAAAGGTAAATAAACCCAGGGTCAGGACATTGATTGGAAGCGTGATGAGAAGTGCGATGGGTCTAAACAGCGCATTTAAAATACCAAGCATGGCAGCAGCGAGAAACGCTGCAAGGAATCCTTCGACATGGATGCCGCTGAGCAAATAGGCTGTCAGAAGAATAGCGCCGGTGGCGGTCAGCCACCTGATAAGAATACCGATCATTGATTGGGGGCTACCGGCCGTTTATTTTTTCTCTTAGCAAATGGGAACACCGGAATGTGACAACCTGACGTTGTGAGAGCATCATATCGTCGCCTGTGGCTGGATTTCTTCCTCTTCTTTCCTTCTTGTTCTTTATGCAAAATTTACCAAAGCCGCTGATCAGAACGTCCTCGCCTTTTTCCAAAGTGCTTTTGATTTGTTCCAGCAGAATCTCTATTAGTTCGGCGGATCGGTTTTTTGGAAATCCGAGATCATTGTGAATGGCATCTACAATATTGGCTTTTGTCAGTGTCATTGATCATTTGCTCCTGTGGGTAAAAAAGGATTCCGGTTGGAAAATCATCACAACGGCGCTAAGCTAAATAAATCTTGTGCTTTTGTCAAGCGCTTAAAACCATTTGAAAACATATTCGCCACCGTTTGTCAAAATATTTTGCTGCCTTAAAAAAAACAGGCAATATCATGGGACGGCAGCTTTATAAATCAAAGCATCCCCACAAATCGAGTACCCGACCACTGAAGCGGGGATAATGACGGAATCCCCTTTTTTAATGTTTAATAATTCTTGGGTGCCGTTATCTTTTAAGCAAGCCGTGCCTTCGGTACACAGCAAGATTTCAACACTCCTTGATTCTGATGATTGATAAGGGTTCCCGGCTGATGCATTAACCACGGAAAGAACGAATTCATCCGCATCGCTGGCATACACACTTTCGTTCTTATTCTTTTTTACTGCCTTCAGAACATTGACAGGACGGGGGTTAAAGCTCACTACTTTCAGAAGTTCGGGCACGTCTATATGTTTCGACGTAAGCCCTCCCCGTAAGACATTGTCCGAATTGGCCATCAATTCTATCCCTACGCCCTCCAAATAGGCGTGAAGCTCCCCTGCCGGAAGAAATAAGGCGTCACCGGGTTTCAATTCAATAAGGTTTAACAGCAGGGGGCTAAAGATTCCAATGTCAGAGGGATATTCATTGGAAAGTCTTGTCATCCAGTGAGACACCATATTGTCATCCGGCATTTGACGAGCTTTTTGGACGGCCTCATCGATTACTTGTTTTTGCCGTTGGGAATCCATGGTCATTAAAACAGTGAAGAATCTCTTTAAACCTTCGGAATTCGGATTTTTTTTTAGCAAATTTTGTTCTGCGGCCAGCTCGACAGGACAATATTTATCAATCTTAGCAAGGATCTCCGGAATATCACGAAATCCATGCATAGCCCAAAACGGTGATAAGGCACAAATGCATTCCGGCTTATGGTTTTTATCTCTGTAATTGCGGTCGGGCGCATCCATGGCAACTCCCCGAGCGAATTCTTTTTCAAACCCCACCCTAGCCTGATTCAGGCTAGGGTGGGCCTGAATGGACAAGGGCTTTGCTGCTGCCAGAACCTTGAACAGGTACGGCAGTTTGCTGTTAAATGACAATGCCACTTTAATTCCCAGGATCTCTTGCGGGTATTCAGCAATTAAATCTGCCAAGGGCAGCCATCGGCCATCATATTTTATCAACGATGATGCCTTGGGATGGGCGCCCATCCAGAGTTCAGCTTTTGGTTCAAGCGTGGGGTTCTCCTCTCCGAGAAGTTCAGGAATTGCGGTTGGAGAGCCCCAGGCATAATTCTGGACGGTATTTTTAAGTAGTTTTATACTTCGCATATTTTCATCGTTACGTGTTAAAAGATAATTATTTAGAAAAATTAATGTTTTCCATCAGATGGACGATATTAGAAGTTGAAACCTTAATTGAACCGCTCAACTCAATTAATTCATATTAAATTAATTTGGCAACAGCAAGCTATTGATATCAAGACGGCAAAATATTTTATCTAAATTACAAAATCAACCCTCTTTGAAGTCATTTAAACATTATGATCATTGTCGAATCGGCTAGCATTACCGATAAGGGCAAAAAACGCAAAGCCAATGAAGATGCCCTGATTCTTGAAGATGCACTAGGACTTTATGTCGTCGCCGATGGGATGGGTGGCCATCGGGCCGGTGACATCGCCAGTCGACTGGTTGTCACAACCGTTGCGGATTCCGTCAAAAAAGCCATGGCCAATGTCGATAGTGATCAAGCTGCGGACTTCGATGAAACCCTCTCCTGGGAGGCCAATCTTCTTCTGGGCAGTATTCGTAGGTCCAACCAGGTTGTACATGAAGCATCACTGGCCAACAGTTCTTACCGCGGCATGGGTTCAACGGTGTCTGCCGTATACTTTACCGAAAACACCTTGATAGCGGCGAACGTCGGAGACAGTCCCATCTATCTGGTTCGCGATGGTAAAATAAAGCTATTGTCGGTACCCCACACTTTTCTGGAAGAACAGAAAGCACTTAACCCGGAAAAGGCCGCAAAACTAGGAATGGAATTCAGACACGTCTTAACCCGCGCGATTGGAACAGAAAAATCATTAAAAACAGATATTTATGAAATTCAATGTTTCAGGAATGATATTATAGTGATTAGCTCCGATGGATTGAACGATAAAGTGTCATCGCAGGAAATCCTGGAACTGACCCGCAACAATAGACTAGACGCAGCCTGTCAAAAACTGGTGAAGTTGGCCAACGATCGCGGTGGCGACGATAACATTACCGTGATTGTACTAAAAGTCAAACTGGTTAAGAATTCACGGCATAGGATCAATCGATTTTTAGCCCTGGTTAAGCGAAATTCTTCCAATATTCTGACAAAATTAAAATATAGAAGAACAGCAAAATGCCAAATTTAACCTTAACATTCAAGGATATCACCCTCGGAGATTACCCACTTCAACGGGGACATTCTCTGACAATCGGCCGGCGCAAAAACAATGACGTGATCATAGAAAATCTTGCTGTTTCGAGCCACCATGCCAAGATAGATTCGGTTGCAGACGGTTTTGTGCTGGTTGATCTGAAAAGCAAGAATGGATCTTTCGTCAACGAACAGCTGATTAATTCACACTGGCTTAAAAATGGAGATATTATCAGTATTGGAAAACATTCTCTGGTTTTTTCCTATTCCGCGGATGAAGTAATACCCGGCGAGGATTCCGATGAAATGGATCAAACCATGGTAATCGATACAAGCCAGCATCGCAGTATGATGAAAAAGAGCCATTCAAAAGCCCCCAAGCCCCTCCCTAAAGTTAATGTGAATGAAATCGCCGGGGTTTTAACCTATTTAGCCGGCGGCAACGGCAATATTAAGCTCAAAGGTAAAATTACCAAACTAGGTAAACATCCAACATCTGACATTGTTGTGAAAGGTCTATTTGTTGGACAAACATCGGTCACTATCAGCAGACGACCCGATGGTTTCTACTTAAGCTATGTTAGTGGTCTGTCAAAACCCAAAGTCAACGATAAAAGAGTGAAACAATCAACCATCCTCAATGATTTTGATATCATTGATATCGGCTCGACTAAAATGCAATTTTTTATACAAAAACCTCATCAAAAAAGGGAAAAAATGATATAGCATAATGCATGAAAATAGCATTTATGCATTATCATCTCAAGACCGGCGGCGTCACCACGGTTTTAAAGCAACAGCTGAATGCCATCGGAAAAAAATGGCAGGCACTTGTGCTTACCGGACTCCCTCCTGAGACGTCATTTCCTGCCGATTTCGTTCACATCCCCGAACTTGGATACAGCAGTCATTATAAAAACCCGATTAATCCGGATGATGCGGCCGAATCGATCATCAATGCCATCTGTAACAAATTTAATGGACTGTGCGATGTTCTTCACGTACATAACCCTACCCTGGCAAAAAATAAACATTTTTTAGAAATTTTAAAATCTTTGCAGAAAAAAGGTCTAAATCTTTTTTTGCAGATCCATGATTTTGCTGAGGACGGAAGACCGTATGCCTATTTTACGGACGAGTATCCGTCGGACTGTCATTATGGCGTCATCAATCAACGGGATTATGATATCTTGCTTGCCGCAGGACTAAAGAAAAAGGGCTTGCACCGCCTGGTGAACACCGTCAATCCGAACCCAATCAAACCACATCTTAAATTCAAGAAACCCTTGGTGCTGTATCCCATCAGAGCAATTCGGCGCAAAAATATCGGCGAGGCCATTTTATTGTCTCTGTTCTTTATCCGCAGTCAGACCCTAGTTATCACTTTACCGCCGAACAGTCCGTCAGACATAAAGAGTTACGAGGGTTGGAAGGCTTTTGTAAAAGAGCATAATTTAAATCTGGATTTTGATAAGGGTCTTCATTGTGACTTTGAGGCCCTGGTTTTATCTGCTGATTTTTTGATCACATCCAGTATTACCGAAGGGTTTGGTTTCTCTTTTCTTGAGCCCTGGCTTTTCGAAAAATTGCTCTGGGGACGTAACCTCCCGGACATCTGCCGCGACTTTACAAGAAACGGTGTCCGACTCGATCATCTTTATGACGCTCTCTTTGTTCCGCTGGATTGGATCAATCTGCGCCGTTTCAATCGAAGGTGGACAGCCTGTGTCTTAAATGCTGGCATGCTGTTTAATTTATCCACAGATATGACCTTGGTTTTAAATGCATTTGATTTTATAACAAAAAATGGGGTCATTGATTTTGGGCTTTTAGATGAAACAGCCCAAAAAGAAGTGATCTTACGCCTGATATCCAGCAAAAAAGCTGCTGAAAAGTTGATTCAGATAAATCCGTTTCTGGCTAATCCGGGTATGGTTTCCGACAAAAGCGAACGGATCCATACCAATAAACGGATTATTCAGAAATGTTACGACCCGGCCTTAACCCACCAAAGAATGCTCAGCCTATATGAAAAAGTGGTCACTACGCCGGTTAAACAAAGTATCGATAAAACCGCATTAGCAACTGCCTTTTTGGATCTGGAAAAATTCAGTCTCTTAAAGTGGAGTGATTACGGTCATTGAACCCCAGCCCGGAGAGCAGGGTTCGATGACTCGCGATAGGGTATTGGTATGATAGAAAGAAAGTCCATTCAAAGATATCTTCGCTGTCTGGTGCCCCTGCCGACATCATTAAGGCCGGAAGGCGTTTTAAAGGAAGAGATCAAATGCGTTCTATTTGATATTTATGGAACGCTCTTTGTTAGTGGGTCGGGTGACATCAGTATTGCCGATAAAAAATCACCGAAAATCGAGGAAATCAAAGGACTACTAACTAAATATTCGATCCGTATTTCACCTCAATCGCTGTTGGACGAATTATACCGCACTATTAAAGAAAGACACCGAGAACTTCGCAACAGAGGCGTTGATTTTCCGGAAGTCAACATCGACCTAATCTGGATGAAAGTACTGTCCAACGATGACATCACCGTCGTCAGGCAATTTGCCGTGGAATTTGAATTAATCGTCAACCCGGTATCCCCCATGCCCAATCTGGAAAATATGTTGACTGCCTGCCGAGATCGGTGCCAATCGATGGGGATTATCTCCAATGCCCAATTTTATACCGATTATTTGTTTAAATGGTTCCTGGGCTCAGATTTGAATGGTTTGGGGTTTGATCCCGAACTTGTATATTACTCCTATCAATTCCAAATCGCAAAGCCGTCTGCCATGCTTTTTCAGATCGCGGCTCAAAAGCTAAAAGAACGGGCAATTATGCCGTCTAATGTTCTTTATGTCGGCAACGACATGCTCAATGACATTTACCCTGCCAAAGCCATCGGATTTCAAACGGCTCTGTTTGCCGGTGATCGACGGTCACTGCGTCTGAGAGCGGATGATCCACGCTGTAAAGATCTTAGGGCCAATCTGGTGATTACGGATCTCGATCAATTGATCCCACATCTTGTCTAACCTCTATTCTTTCACCCGCTCGACATAGGCGCCGGTTCGGGTATCGATTTTTATCAGTTCCCCTTCTTCGATAAACGGCGGTACCTGGAGCACATAACCCGTTTCCAGAGTCGCCGGTTTGGAATCACCGGAAGCTGTATCCCCTTTTACCCATGGATCGGTTTGTTGGACCTTTAAATTCATAAAAATCGGCAGGGAGATTCCGATGGACCGGCCTTCAAATAATAATATATTGCAGACGGTGTTTTCTTTGAGAAAATCTTTAGCATCACCAAGTTGGGTTTCGCTAAGATATTCCTGTTCATAGGTCGTCATGTTCATAAAACAGAATTGGTCCCCTTCTGCATACAGATACTCCATTTCCTGCTCATCCAGGTCCGGTTGTTTGAACTTCTCACCGGATCTGAACGTTCTGTCAAATTGAACACCAGTGACCATATTCTTCAATTTACATTTGTAAAGCGCCTGCCCTTTGCCTGGTTTGACAAACTCGAATTGCACCAAAATATAGGGGTCACCATCAATTTCAATTTTAGCGCCTTTTCTCAAATCACCGCTTTCTAACATGTTTTTTGTTCCTCTCTTTTATAAACGATGGAATTCCGCAAAAATTTATTAGTTAATCGCCATTATTCATTCAAAGCTTTCTCGGTCTCCCGAACGGCACTGACCAACCGTCTCACTTGCTGCAGATCCTTTTTAAACCGGATCGGGACACCCTTTTTGTCCAACGCATTGGTCCGGGTACAGCTGTCCACACCGGCAGGTCTCACCCGGCGGATACCCTCAGCAACATTGTCCGGGGATATCCCGCCGGCCAGGATGACCGGGACACGGCAGGACATAACCAAATTGGCGGCTGTCTCCCAATCGCACTGCTGTCCGGTTATTCCCACAAAACCGGGGACCGGCTGGCTAGCGTCATCAATCCCGGGTGCGCTTGCCAGCAAGGTATCTGTAAGGAAAAAATCGCTGACCGGTTCAAACCAACTGCTGACTTCAAGAGTGTCATTCCAAGTGTGTCTACCGGACTCAACGATGGGGATAGATCGCATAATCCCTATCTGGGGAAATCGTAGTTTTACTTCTTTTTGAAGTTGGATCAAACGACGGCAGTAATCCCGGATATTTTTTTCATCGACCAGAGACTCGCAAAAGTGGACAATGTCCGGTTGATAATAATCCAGGGTATTCAGCACGGATTCCAAGGAATTAAAAAGCGGAATCAAACTGCTTTTGGCAGCTGCTGAACGGACCTGCCTGATGGTGTCTTTTACCCCGGGCACTTTCCATTCGGTTTCGGAGACAATCACACTGCCGATTTGATCGACACCGATTTCAACAAGTTTCTCCGCTTCGAATGGATCTTGAATCTCGTAGATCTGCACAATTATTTTTTCGGCGGTCATTTTCTTTTATAGCAGTAGTTCTGAATTTTGGGTTGACATTTTTCGCTTTCTCTAACATATTCAGCCTATTTTCGCAAACCGTATCAAAGATCTCCTGTCAACTGAAAAATCAGCGACCATCAAGAGAGCTGGGGGTATGAGGATGACCCCTGGAATGAGCCAAGGCCACATCTGCTGGTTGCCGCTGATTTTTAAAAAGAATTTTTTGATCTCTGCTTTATCGGATCTGTCGATTTTGATGACGACTTGACCGATTCATCACTTGGCAGTATCTTGTTCGCTTCAGTCGGATTTGGTGCTGGTTGTTCAGCTGAGCGTAAACCCATTAACCGAAATAAATAAGCAAAAATTCTGTTTTATCTCAATTCATAAGCCACCGGCATCGATCAGATTTACATCCAACAAGAATGCCTTTGTCGGAACCGGTAGAACCTATTAAATTCTCATCAGCATAGCCGGTGGGTTATAAATCGAGTCAAGATCGACCTATTAAATCAGACAACGTGTAGGCAATACATGATACTCATCATCGATTTCGGTTCCCAGTACAATCAATTAATTGCCCGCAGGGTTCGGGAAAACCATGTCTATTGTCAAATCGACCCACCGAGTATTTCCATCGAAACGATTCAGGCGCTCAAGCCCAGCGGAATTATCCTGTCTGGCGGCCCGGCAAGCATTTATGAAAAAAACAGCCCAAAAACCGACATTGCCATTTTTGATCTGGGAATTCCAATCCTGGGCATTTGTTACGGTATGCACTTCATGATCTCGGCACTGGGTGGAGCCGTTGAGGGTGTCGGAAAGCGCGAATACGGATTCGCCGAGCTTGAAATTAAAAATGCCGACGGTATTTTTCATGGGGTGAGTAAAAAAAGTACCTGCTGGATGAGTCATGGCGATTCCATCCGCAGACTGCCGCGTGGCTTTAAAACAAGTGCTTCTACCACCAACACGAAAATTGCTGCGGCCGTTCATCCCAAAAGAAATCTCTTTGGTTTCCAATATCACCCGGAGGTGGTGCATTCCCAAATGGGCAAAAAGATGCTGCGCAACTTCTTGTTCAATATTTGCGGTTGTAAACGCTCCTGGACCATGAAATCATTTGCCCGCCGGTCTATTGAAGAGATCCGCTCGACCGTAGCCGATAAAAAAGTCATACTGGGATTAAGCGGCGGCGTGGATTCTTCGGTGGCGGC
>JARFPZ010000345.1 GCA_029288035.1 Desulfosarcina sp. | reverse complement strand
CACCACGATGTTCTCTCGTGACAATTTGCCGGACGCCATCAGATCTTCCAGGACCTCTCCCACCAGACTTTCGGAGCCGCCATCGGCATAGTTTGAGCTCGTGTCGATCAGGTTGATGCCTTCACACAACGCTTTTTGCAGTGCGGTTTTGTGGTGGGCCATAGCGTTGCTGACCCGGTAACATCCAAATCCCGCCTGGCTTGCGGTCAGCCCCGTTGTTCCAATGCGGCTGACAGACAGCAGACGGTGGTGTCGCGCAAACGCTTCCGTCGCATCTTCGGTTGCATATCCATAAATCACGATAAATTCCTTTCTAATAAGCCAGTATTATTTCTAATCCCTAACTACGATATCCATTTATTCATTTGAGTCAAGCGACTCCATGGCGTGTCGTAGATTGTAAGTTGGCTGTTGGAAGTTGGATGCAGGTGCTCCGCCATCGGAGGTTTGAGTTTGGTTGTCGGATATCAGAGCTCGGAAGTCAGGACTCTGATCTCCGCCCCCCGCTTTCCGTCGTCCATCATCCCTCGTCCTTCGCTAGCCGCTTTCAGCTTTGCGTCTTGAGCTTCCATAGCGGCCAAAAGCTCTATTTTAACCCTTATCCCTATAACTTTCACTTCTCATGTTTCACATAATATCTGCTTACAACTTACAACAAACCGCGTACCACAAACAATTTACAAGGCAGACCTTCGATTTACGCGAATGCTCAAACGAGACCACTTTGTCCCTGACCTCCTGAACCATTGCTCCTATATTCCAAGCCCCCATGCCTTCAAGCTCGTCGTCTATAGACAGAATACGACGACCAAAATGGATAAAAGCAAATGACTGAATTTCTAATCGGGTGCCCGGTACGCCTTCAGCGTCATGTTCAATCCCATGTTTTATCTTGACAATTGCAACAATTCTGAATAGAAATAATACAAAATGTTGTTTCGCCCATAAGAGCAAAGCTCAATTTCATTTCCCATACGATTTTAAACTAAATCCGGATCTCATTCGGCGCCCGATCTCATCACGAACTGGAATTCATCTGCTTTCAACCGCTTTAAAAAATCAATAGGGGAAAGTATATCGTTATCTGGAAGCAGCAGGCTGGGCAGTGGAAGTTGCATCGAGACATTTGGAACAGCAGCTTGTCTCCACAAGGAGATTAGTCAAAAAAACCGTTCTATATTGGGGTGGTTTCACACGAGTGCCGCCGCTGGTTGCGAGCGTCCATTCTGATCGGGAAAGACACTTGACGATGTGGTAAAAGTTAAATTTTCATTAAAGCGTCCTTCCGGCGAAGGCCGGAATCCAGTAACTTTAGGAACTTCTGGATGCCGGATCCGTCATCCTGGACTTGATCCGGGACCGGCATGACAAATTCGGAATTTTTTACGAAACCAACAAAGTTTTTCAATGTAGTTTCACACGAGCAAAAAAGCGAGAACTGGTTTTTTTAATCTGTGACAAGGGGACAGAAAAATGATCAGAATTCATGTAAGAAGAAACATACCGGAAGATAAGAAAGAAGATGTGATGCGATTGATCATTAAATTGAGGTCAATGTCTACGGGCAAACCAGGATATATATCCGGTGAAACGTTGAAACGGCTTGATAAGTCCGGAGAAAGCCTGGTGGTCACTAAATGGCAATCGATTCATTACTGGAACCAGTGGTTTCAAAGCGAAGAACGGTCAGAGATCCAAAGCAAAATTGATCAGTTGCTGGGAAAAGAAACTCAATACGAGATTTATGAGTATGATCCGATGTAAATTATCAGTTTAGACTCGCCAATTAGATCAAGTGCTTTTTCGTCCACTGGGCAGTCCTCTATATTAAACGATGAAAAAAAAGCTCCTTATAATTGAAGATGAAAATTCCGTAGCCAAACAGCTCCGGTGGGGCCTGGACAAGGATTATGACATCACCGCCGTCTCCGACGCGGACCAGGCCAGGCCGTTGCTTGCTTCCGGTGTTTTCCCGGTCGCCACCCTTGACCTTGGGCTGCCGCCTTATCCGGATACTCCCCGGCGGGGCTTTGAGCTACTAGAAGAGATATCTTCCATGGCCCCCCATACCCGGGTGATTGTCATCACCGGCAATGCTGAAGAGGAAAATGCGATCAAGGCCATTGCGCTCGGGGCCGCCGATTTTTGCGCAAAACCGATTGATTTAAAACTATTAAAAATCATTCTTTCCCGGACGTTTAGAATCTCTGAACTGGAGGAGGCCAATCGTCGGCTCCAGCAACAAGCCATCCAGAGCGGGTCGCTGGGCGGCATGCTCGGTGTCTCTCCGGTCATGGAGGATATGTTTAAACGGATCAAACACATCAGCAAGACCGACTATCCGGTGTTGATCACCGGAAACACGGGAACCGGCAAGGAAATGGCGGCTTGTGCGGTACACAACCTGAGTCAGAGGGCCGAAAAACCCCTGGTGATTATCAACTGCGGCGCGATTCCGGATAATCTGCTGGAAAGTGAGCTATTCGGCCACGAGAAAGGGGCTTTCACCGGCGCTGCGGGTCGTAAAATCGGCAAGTTTGAGCAGGCCGATCAGGGAACGATCTTTTTGGATGAGATTGGAGAACTGCCACTGCTCCTGCAAGTCAAAATCCTGCGGTTTCTCCAGGAATCCACCATTGAACGATTGGGCGGAACCAAAACAATTACCCTGAATGCGCGGATCATCGCGGCCACCAATATGAATCTGGAAAAAGCCGTCAAGCAGGGGACGTTTCGCGACGACCTCTACTATCGCCTGAATGTGGTGCCCTTGAGAATCCCCGATCTGAATGAACGATCGGAAGATATTTTGCTGCTGGCGCATAGCTTTCTGCAGGAGGAGACCCGAAACCTGCAGCGCGAGCAGACATCTTTTTCGCCTGCAGCGATAGCCGCCCTGACTGCCCACGACTGGCCGGGAAATATTCGTGAACTCCAGAATCGAATCCGCCGGGCGCTTGGCACCACGATGGACAGAGTCATCACGCCTGTCGACCTGGGGTTCGAAAAAATACCCCTGAAACAGGAAGCGCAAAAACTTGCCACATTGAAAGAAGCCCGTGAGGCGGCGGAAATAAAAGCTGTCCGCCGGGCGTTGGCCTTCAGCGGCAACAACATCAGTCAGGCCGCCAAACTGCTCGAGATCAGCCGCCCCACTTTGCACGATCTCTTGAAAAAACAATGGATAAGCACAGATAAATGATAATTTACGAAGGCCGATTAAAGCCTCTAATGAAAAACCCTGGTTCCCGAATGTTATTCCGTTTGCCCTGTTTTTAATAATGACGGGTCCGGTTCGGATTATTCCGGACAGGAACCACATTATGTATATCGCCAATTCAATAATTGTCTCTGAATATCTATGTTTATGTCGAAATTCGTATAAAGCAGATCTTTCGC
>JARFPZ010000572.1 GCA_029288035.1 Desulfosarcina sp. | reverse complement strand
CTGGAAAATGACCCCCCCGGCGTATTCGCCACCATTGATACCATTTCGGGTCAGGGCGGTGCCAGCGCATTGGCTGCGGGCGATTGGGATGGCGACGGCGATCTGGATCTGGCGTTGGCCATCTTCAGCACCAACAACGTTAGGATACTGGAAAATGACCCCCCCGGCGAATTCACCGCCATTGATACCATTTCGGGTCAGGATGGTGCCAGTGCATTGGCTGCGGGCGATTGGGATGGCGACGGTGATCTGGATCTGGCGGTGGCCAACCGCAGCGCCAACAACGTTAGCATCCTGGAAAATGAGCCTTGAATCTTTAAACGGTAGGATTTTTAGTATACATTCTTAATTTACAAGCGTTCACCATGGTCCGATCCTGCTTCCCAAAACAACCATTGGCGGCCTCGTGACAACGCACAGTACGTAACATATTATTGATCACGGCTGACAAGAAACTAAGTGAAAAATTTACGCAAGCGCTCTGGTAATGGATACTGCTGACAATTATCACTTATCCTCAGGTTTAAAGCCGCAAAACAGCGCGATGATCATCTCGAAGCTTAAAAAGGGACTCCCGGCAGGGTCGTTTGAAAAGCTTCGCAAGAACCTGGATGTTTCCGAAAAAGCGCTTTCAGAGGTCTTAAATATTGCCATCACAACACTGACGCGGCGTAAGAATGCAGGCCGACTTTCATTTTTTGACCCTCGACTGACAAAACGATAAACAGAGGCCTGGTAGCTGTATTCTAACGGGCCAAATTTTTCTTATATAGACAGTTAACCTCGGTTTTTCCTGAAATAAGTCTGCCTTCAATTCTCTATTTGCACAAGTTATTTCGGATTTATTTTGGCGGCCAACTTGGCATTGAATTTTGCAGCATCAATGATGAATCTTTGGTGGGTTCCCTCGGATATCTTGTCAATGCCGTCATCCGCGACGATTGAAAAACTAAGTTTGCGACCTTCTACTTCTTCCAACTGAACCTTGACAAGAACAGACAGGCCGGGCGGCGTCGCTGCTAAGTGACTGAGTTTGATATCGATGCCGACAGTTTGTTCACGAGGCCAGTCAATATGAGGATTGATGGCTTGGATACACGTCCATTCAAACAGGCCGACCATAAATCCGGTGGCCAAAACTTTCGGCATTTCCTGCAATTCCGGCGCTTCAGGATAAAGGTAAGGGACGGTTTTATTTTCAGGAATCTTGAATTCAAACTCATGGGTCAGGCCGGGCTTTAAAGTGGTCTTCATGGCTTATTTCTCCTTTTAATAGAAGCTTTCGGCTACCTTTATCCCTATTTTCAAAGGGATACTGCAGGGATCTTTCCAATAGCATTATTTAAAACTATTTTATCAAACATATCCGCTAGATTCTGTTCATACCAGCTTTTCAAAAAGAATCCATCGATAAATGCATTATGTCCGCCAAAAGCGTGAATTACCAAATGGGTGTGATAATTTAGTTCGAGTTGATAAAAATCCGCAACAGGTATGATCGGATCATCTTTGGCGGTAATGATTGTGGTGGGAACCGGCAGATCTTTAATGGTGTCCCCTAAAAGAGAATATTTTCTGAAATATTCGGAAGCGGAATTAAAATCACTGTATTTTTGTAACAATCGATCGGTAACCGCCTGAATGTTTTTCAATGACAGCACATCTTCAAAATCATAAATCGCGGGGAACAGTTTTTGCTTTTTTTTCAGCGACCGAATCCATTTTTTTAGAAAGTATATCCGAATCAAAGGATATTGATCAATTTTAAAGGTTGATTTGGCCGGGTTCAGGACCGGGCTGATGGCCGCCACATGGCACAGGTTTGCAATCGGAGTCTGAAGCATTTTGCGGGCAATCCGCAGGGCAAAGTTACCGCCAAGGGAAAATCCCGTCAGAAAAACCGGCTTCTGTTCAGCATACCTGCAAAGCTGGCGTACCGCCTGGAAAACTTCTTCAAGTAGCACGGCATAAAAAATACCCTGATTTAAATGGTGGCTGTCCCCGTGGTCCCTGAAATTCAATCTAAAAATATCATAACCTCTGCCATACAGTGAATTACCGGTGCGTAATATGTAGGTAGAGGCAACGCTACCCTCCCATCCATGCAATAAAATAACAAGCCCCTTGCTCTTTTTATATTTTTGAGGGGAATAAAATCCAAGTAGCCGGACGTCCCCGGAAGTTGTAATAATCATTTTGCGGGCGGCATCGAACATGGGATTTTTACCCCAGGCACGAAATGAGCTGCTGGCTAGAATGGTTTGAAGGTGGCCGTTTCGCAGATAAGGTGCAGGTCGAAAAGATTCCGTATTCGACATCATCAACTTCCTTCGCTTTCGCAGGCTCCCCGGGAGGCCCTTTCCGCAAACTGTTAGAACACTGATACCCTCTGCCATGCCAATGTCTCGTGGCGAAAGATATGGCACAACAAAATGTGGGCTTCGATCAACATACCCATTTTATTAAAGCATTATCGTAATTAAAATCAACTTCTGATTTATTTTTTTGATCACATCCAAGCCATTTATAAATGAAAATTCAATTTATCTGTTGTCTCACCATCCTTTGAACCGTAAATGACTTTTACCCTGGAAGAAAGCAAAAAAGCTTTGAGGAAGGGGGGCGTGATAAGGCAGAGCCTCTAAGACTCTGCCTTGTTGCCGAGTATTGATACCATTCAAACGAGCAGATGACGCCGTATGACCCGGGTGTTTTGTGTAATTTCAGTTGAGCGGTTCAGCGTTCAGGGTCTAAAAATCGCAGATAGCTCGTATCAAAAGAATCGTGCCTTCATTTGTTTATAAATCCGTTTAACTCTATGGTATATGACGGGCATGCCATATTTTTTACAATATTGGGGACAGTATCCATTGGTTACAACCTATGATCCCGGAACTCTGAACCTGGAACCGCTCGGTTTGAGTTTGTTAATTCAACACAACTCAACCTCAGCTATTCAAGGGGCAGCCCCAATGAATAGTGTTCGTACTCAATCTGCCCAACCAGGTAATCTTTCGCTTCATTCTCATTGGCCAGACGCGTCTCACTGTTTTTCCAGGCTTCCCAGGCTTCGATATCTTTCCACATCGATACCACTGTGATCTGAAATGGATCTTCGAGACGCTGCATGGTTTCTGAGGATATATAGCCAGGCTGCTGCATCGCCCCGTTTCGGTGGTTAATTAATAATCGTGCTGCCATTTTTAAATTGCCTTCTTTGAATTTGCGCTTGATTAAAATTTTTACAGCCATAATACCCTCCTTTTTCAAAGTAAAGAATCCACTTGCAAAGGATTTAGCTTTGGTTAATCCCTGAAAGGGGGCTCTCCATGACTCTGCGCTGCTCAACACATCTATGGAGTGTTGGATTAAGGGCGTATTGGAAAAAAGGAATTCCAAGACCGATTTTCTGTAACTTTAAACAGAGGCTATCGAGATTCTTTGATGCATAGAGTTCACGAGCGATGGACCCTCACTCCAGCACTCTCTCCGAGCCGTAGGATCTACGAGCCGGAGGCCAATACCCCATCACTCCTTAAAACCTGTGCTGGCAGAGCCAAATATCTCTGACCTGCCCCGAAGAACTATGTTTTCAAATTTCACTCTAAAACTAAAAAGCCTCCGAAGGCATATAAAACACCTTCAGAGGCTTCTTATCGGCATTTTTCGGTAACCCTTTTTCATGGTTTTTCCCACCAAAGTTAAGGGTTAAACGCGACGCTCTTTGAATTTTGGTTTAGGATCAGGTTCGGCTCAACGTTCGATTCAGGATGAGATCGATAAATGGGATGAGACGCTGTTGCGTCATGCGCTTCAGGATAGCATGTGATGCTTGATTACGAACGTATCTTAGCCGTAGGTGGATATGTACCTAAAATTCTTATTGTTGTCAATATTTTACTAATTATAGGGGTCAATTGGCGTTCACGGTTACTTAATTTTGTATCATTACACCCTATCAGGACCCATATATCGAGCACTTCTGCACCGCCATGGCCGCTTCCTGCAGGGCTTCTGAAAAGGTCGGGTGCCCGTGAACGGTGCGGGCGATGTCTTCGGAGCTGGCATTAAACTCGAGGGCCAGCACGCATTCGGCAATCATGTCCGCCGCCCGGGGTCCAATGATGTGCACCCCAAGGACCCGGTCCGTTTTTTTATGAGCGATGACTTTGACAAATCCTTCGGTTTCACCCATGCAGCGGGCCCGGCCGGCGCCGGAGAATGGATAGGTGCCGGTACAGTAGGCGATCTCACGTTCCTTGGCCTGTTCTTCAGTGATTCCCACAGCGGCCACTTCGGGCCAGGTGTAGATCACCGAGGGAATGGCATCGTAGTTCACTTCGCCGGGCTTACCGGCAATGCACTCGACTACTGCGATTCCTTCGGCAGAGGCTTTATGGGCCAGCATCGGACCCGGTATCAAATCGCCAATGGCATAAATGGTTGGGATATTCGTGCGATAGGATGCATCCACCAGGATGCTCCCGGTGTCGGGGTCCGTTTTGATTTCCACGTTTTCAAGACCCAATCCCGAAGTACGGGGACGGCGTCCGACGCTGATTAGAAGACGGTTGCAGGATAACGCCGCCGGACCCTTTTTGGTTTCCAGGTCTACCCGCACGGATTTGCCGGCAATCTTGGCACCGGTCACTTTGGTTTGCATATGGAAGTTCATGCCCTGGCGTTTGAGGACCCGCTGCAGTTTACGTTCCACCTGGCCATCCAGGGTGGTGGCGATTTTAGGCAGCATTTCAATCACGGTTACCTTTGCACCGAGGCGCAGCCACACCGAACCTAATTCCAGTCCGATGTAACCGCCGCCCACAATGCCGAGGTGTTTGGGAACGGCGTCAAAATTTAAGGCTTCCCGGGAGCTGACAATATGGTGTTCGTCAAACTCAAGACCCGGCAGCGATACCGGCTCACTACCGGTGGCCAGGATGATCGCTTTGGCCTGCAGACTTATATCCTTGCTTTTTTCAGCTTCCGATGTATTTTGGGTTACCTCGACGCGATCCGATCCGGCCAATTTGGCCATGCCATGGATGATGTCGATATTATGGCCTTCAAGAAGCCGTTTGACGTTTGCGGTCAGCTCCTGAACGACCTTTTCCTTGCGCGCCATCATGGTGGCCAGATCCAAACTTACCCGGCCGGTTTTGATGCCGTGATCGGCGAATTGTTGTTTGGCCAGGTGGTAGTACTCACTGGAATCCAGCAGGGCTTTGCTGGGGATGCAGCCGACATTCAGGCACACGCCTCCCAGGCGTGGTTCTTTTTCGATACAGGCGACTTTCATGCCGAGCTGGGCGGCACGAACCGCCGCCACATATCCGCCGGGACCACTTCCAATGATGACAACGTCGTAGTTTTCAACCTTGGCCATTTTAAATCTCCATCATGATTCGTTCCGGGTTTTCTACACATTCCTTGATGCGTTTGAGGAAGGTGACCGCCTCTCTGCCGTCGACAATGCGATGGTCGTAACTTAGCGCCACATACATCATGGGTCGGATGACCACCTCATCATCGATGACCACCGGACGTTTTTCGATCTTATGCATTCCCAGGATGGCGCTTTGTGGGGTGTTTAAAATGGGCGTACTCAACAGGGACCCGTAAACGCCGCCATTGCTGATGGTAAAGGTGCCGCCCTCCAGGTCGGAGAGTTGGAGACGATTTTCATTGATTTTTTTTACATAGTCCACAATGGCCTGCTCCAACTCGGCGAAACTCAGCATGTCGGCATGTCGAATCACCGGGACCACCAGACCGCGCTCGGACCCGATCGCCACGCCGATATGATAATAGTTGTGCTCGATGATATCCGTTCCGTCAACAAAGGCGTTGATTTGAGAAATTTCCTTGAGTGCTTCGATGCAGGCTTTGATAAAAAACGACATGAATCCCAGCCCGACACCGTATTTTTTTTTGAAATTCTCTTTATACTGCCCACGAATGGCCATGACGTGAGCCATATCAATTTCATTGAACGTCGTGAGCATGGCCGTGCTGTGTTTCGCCTCCAACAAGCGGGCGGCAATGCGCTGGCGAATCCGGCTCATCGGTTTGCGGTGGGAATGTTCTTTGGCTACAGTGGCTTTTTCGGTGG
>JARFPZ010000317.1 GCA_029288035.1 Desulfosarcina sp. | reverse complement strand
CCCTGACCTCATTCTGACAAGCTTCTCGTGAGGCTTTGATATTAAAGGAACCTACAGAAATTGTAGAAAAATTTAGTCTCAATTCAAATTATTTGAAAACGTCTCTGGACGGCCTAACGCTTACTAAGTCCCTCAGACAGTTTCACGATTTGCAACGAAACATCCACCGGCTCATCGCGACAACCTTTGATTTGGCTGTAGAATCGATAAAAAAAGAAATAAAATTCAGAACGATTCGCCCGAGATCCAGTATTGTTGACACGACTACAAACAATTTTGTGCATCAGATTTTACGACATGTCAGTAGTTCTGAATTTTGTAAGAAAAAATCTGACAAAAAAATCAGAAATACTCCAGTTGACAATCTGCTTGCTTCTCAGTAGACTGTCACAGTTTTCTTGATTAAAGAAAGAGTTCTTTCTCTCCAACGTTTTTTCGTGTTTTCTTGATCATGAAGGGGGGATCATGAAAAACAGATCAAAATTCTTACCCTGGCTTATCCTGCTGCTTTTAATCGCCGCGCTTTCTACCACACCTCTAACCAGCTCAGCCGCTGAACCACTGGTTATCGGTGTCCTGCACTCAGAATCATACCCTTATGCCACCATGATGAAGAATTCATTTGAAATGGCGCTGGAAGTTATCAACAAGGAGGGTGGGATCAAGGGGCAGCCTTTAAAATTAATATATGCCAATGATAAGGGAAAATCCAAGCCCGGAGAAATGGCCGTTACCGAGCTGGTTGAAAAAGCCGGGGCCGTTATGCTGGTGGGAGCCTATCAGAGCAGCAATACGATCTATATGGCCAGAATTGCAAATAAGTTAGACCGCCCCTTGCTGGTGTGCACGGCTGCAGATGACCGGATCACGCAACGGAAATGGAAAAACGTCTATCGGCTGAATCCACCTGCCAAAGAATACACAAGCGGGCTGGAAGATTTTTTTCTGAACAAAATCAGACCCAAATCCATGACCATTGTATACGAAAACAGTCCATACGGCACCAGCGGTGCCATGCGGATGATGTGGTTTTGCCGGGGGAATAACATCGATTTACGCGCCATCGAGCCCTATCACAAAGAAAGACTCAGCGCGGACTATTTTAAGCGTATTGTTGATCGTTTGAAAGAAGATGCTCCCGATGTGATCTATATGGTGTCCTACCTCAAGGATGCGACCTTATTAGTCAAAACGATCAGGGAATCAAAGTTGAATTCTTTGTTGGTTGGTGGAGCCGGCGGTTTTACGAGCCAGAAATTCATCGATAAGGCCGGGGACAACGCAAATCTTCTGCTGACGGCAACGCTGTGGACCCCATATTTGAAGTATCCGGGGACTAAAGCATATTACGATCAATATATTCATAAATATGCCACACCGCCGGACTATCACGGCGCCGAGGCGTATTCGGCCCTGCTGGTGGCAGCGGATGTATTGAAACGGGCCGATTCGTATAGTGCAGGAAGTATCCGCACGGCACTGGACAACACCGACCTGATCACCCCTTTCGGGCCGGTGAAGTTTAGATCATATGAGAAATTTGAGCGGCAGAATAGCCTGCCCACCCAGGTTCTGCAGATTATGAATGGCAAATTCGAGTGTGTCTGGCCCGAAGAGCATGCGGCCTCAAATTTCATTGCGCCCTCCTATTGGCGGGCTTCCGATTAGAAAATGGGATTTGGCAAAATATGGTTCTTGTTAGCTATAAAGCAGGTCATATGGGAGGAGGTGGTTTAGCAATATAGACCTAACACAAAAAAAAAATTATAGGATATACCATACACGATCAGCTGTTTGATCTATATTTTATGGTGAAACGTTAACGAGTTTCCGCCTAAAACTTCCTCTCCCTCAAGGGAGGGGAATCGGAGTTTAGGACAGAAACTAACCAACTAAAATCTCTCGGAGGATTTGACATGAGAAACAAATTTTCTATCGTAATTATAATTATTTGTGCATTTTTAACGATAACCCTTATTTTCTCCACCGATTCGTTTGCTCGTAAAACAAGAGTTATTTTCGGCGGCGGACCTGCCGGTGGGACCTTCCAGGTGGTCGCAAACGGTATCCAGGTGTATAAACCGATTAAGAGTGTTGAAGAATTTTCCGTAAAGGCGCAGACATCCGCCGGTTCGGTAGAAAATCTACGGAAAACGAACGCAGGGAGACAGCAGATGAGCGTCGTTTATTCCGGTCACGTCTGGCTGGGCCGCAACGGTCAAATGAAAAATGATCCCAAGAAATATGAAAATGTGTTGGCCGTTGCCTGGTTGTATGGTGCTCCGGCGCAAATGGTGGTTCGGGCCGATTCCGGGATCAAAAGCGTCAAAGATCTGGCCGGCAAAAAGGTCGGTGTCGGCAACGCGGGCTCCGGCGCATTTGCCAACTGCGAACTGTTTTTCAGCCACATGGGTGTCTGGGACAAGATCGAGCGCAATGCCATGGGTTACAATGATGCCGCCGCCGCTTTCGGCAACAATCAATTGGATGCTTTTTGGCTGTTCACTGCGTTTCCGAGCGGCGCGGTCATAATGGCCGCCCAGACCAACGATATCGCTTTGCTCGACCTGGATGCCGATGCCAAGTCATCCGGATTTTATGACAAGTATCCTTATTTCGGAAAACTGGCCGTTCCGGCCGGCACCTACAAGGGCGTCGATTATGATGCACCCTCTTTCCAGGACAGCGCCCTGTGGGTGGCCAACCCCAAGGTTCCAGACGATGTTGTTTACAAAATGTTGTCCATTATCTTCACGGATGAGGGGCTCAAACACATGGTCGGCCAGAAAAAGACCTTTAAGAACATGAGCCTGGAGACCGGGGCTACCAACATCGTTACCCCCTTTCATCCCGGCGCCGAAAAGTTCTGGAAAGAAAAGGGGATGCTAAAATAAACTCGCTACGCGATTTTATGTATCTGGCGGTTACACCGCTTAACCTCAATATGTGAGAATTGGGTATGGGCTCGGTAACAAGTCATAGAGTCCTACCCAATTCTCACATCTCGCATTTTATATACGGGCGGAAGAGATTTTTTGTAACCGGATTCTTCAGCGATAGGAGGAAAACGTGTACGACAAATTAAACAAAGCAGAAAAAATAATATTTGACACATTATCCGTCTTTCTGGTCCTTTTTTACTCCTATTCTGCTGTTTTACAACCGGCATCCACCCAGTACCACCGTGGGATTTACGTCATTATTACCTATGTTCTGGCCTTTATGTTGTATAAATCCAAACATAAGCTAATGAGAATCGTTGATTATTTACTGATACTGCTTTCGATTTTCAGTATCGGGTATTGGATTCTTAATTTTGAGGCCATCAACTACCGGACCGGTGCGGAAACGCCGTTTGACATGGCCGTTGCCGTCTTTGGAGTTCTAATCGGAATCGAACTGGCCCGACGGGTTGTCGGGACCGTCTTCGTTGTCCTAGGGGTGCTGCTGCTGCTTTACGGGGTCTATGGCGATTATATGCCCGATCTTTTTGCCCATGCGGGGGACACCTTCCCGGCGCTGTGTACCAGCATTTTCTACAAGAGCGACGGTGTATTCGGCATCATGGCCAATGTCCTGGCAACCTACGTCATCCTGTTTGTCCTTTTCGGGGCGTTTTTGGAAAAATCCGGCGCTCAAAGATTTTTCATCGATTATCCATTGGCGGCTGTCGGTCACAGAATCGGCGGTCCGGCCAAAGTTTCGGTGATTGCCAGCGGCCTTTTCGGCTCTATCTCAGGCAGCGCCATCGCCAACACGGTTTCCACCGGCGCATTCACCATTCCCATGATGAAAAAAGCCGGGTTCAGACCCCATATTGCCGGTGGTATTGAACCGGCCGCCTCCATTTCAGGGATGTTTATGCCACCCATCATGGGTGCCGGAGGCTTCATTATGGCAGAGCTGACGGGCGTGCCCTACTCAAGAATCATGCTCGTGGCCATATTTCCGGCAATTATGTATGTTTTCAGTGTTTTTGTCATGGTTCACTATGAGGCCAAAAAGTATAATATCAAGGGCGAGAAAAGTGAACACAGCGCCATGGAAATCCTGAAAACCCAATGGTACTATACCCTGCCGCTGGTTGTCATCACGATCCTCATGCTTTACGGTTTTTCCCCCGGCTATTCGGCAATTTTAGGAATTGTCACCTGTATTGTCATCAGCTGGTTCAAACAGGATACCCGCATTACCCCCAAAAGATTCATCGAAGCTTCCCGGGCCGGCACCGAAAACAGCCTTAAAATCGGCGCCACGGTAGGGGTTATCGGCATCATCATCGGCGTGCTGACCTATAGTGGTCTGGTATTGACCTTTGCCGATATCGTTATCGAGCTTGCCAGCGGTGCCGTGTTTTTTGGCATCGACTTCAGGCTGGTGGCCACCATTTTCCTGATTGCCCTGGCTTCATTGGTCCTGGGGATGGGGGTCCCAGTGACCGCTGCCTACCTGATCACGGCGGTCGTTGCGGTGCCTGCTCTGATCCATTTGGGCGTGAATGAAATAGCCGCGCACATGATTGTTTACTGGCTGTCCCAGGATTCCAATATTACTCCGCCGGTATGTATTGCCGCCTTTGCCGGGGCTACGATTGCCAAGGCCAACATGTGGCGGACCGCCTTTGCGTCGTTCAAGTTTGCTAAATTCCTTTATCTGGGACCATTTTTATTCGGCTACGTTCCGGGTTTTTCATTGAACGGCAGCGGCTGGGATATTATCAAGGCCTTTGTACTTATTTTATTGGGTACGTATGCCTACTCCTGGATTTTGAGCGGTATTTGGATGAATTATTTTAAAAAAGACGCCAAAAAATCGCCGGCAAGCTGATAATTGGTGATAGTTCTTTCTTCGGACATTTTGTTGGGTTTCGTCGATGGCACAATAATGGATAGTAGGTAGGTTGGGTAGAGGAACGAAACCCAACAAAAGACAACGGGATGCTCAACCCAACCTACGAATAAGCCGTGGCCGATGTTATAATCAAGTCCTGATTTTCGCTGCATTCCAACAAGCATCAAGTATCCAATAACAAGAACACCTAGTAACGAAAAATTATTAACGCATAATGGGCCGCTTTTTTCAACTAGTTTAGTATACAAGAGGCTAAAAATGAAACTACCGAAAGTCGAAGTTAAAAAAATACTTTATGCGACGGATCTTTCTGAAAATGCCCGCTATGCGTTTGCCTATGCGGTCAGCCTGGC
>JARFPZ010000315.1 GCA_029288035.1 Desulfosarcina sp. | reverse complement strand
AAAATGCCTGTCTTTGTTGTCTTGCGACAAACGTTGAAAAGCAATCGTTCCAAAATGACCGACACCAATGATCCAGATCTCTTCCATGATGACAAATCTCATACCAGGACTGCATGCAAATATCGCCGTTATAATGGAATTATGTCATTCTGTCAAAAAAGACCGAAAACAATGGAAATAAGAGAAGTCAGAAGAAAAATAAGCATCACCCGATCCAATGAATTCAAAAAAAAGAAACTGGCCAGCCACGCCCTCAATGTCGGCTTGCTTTGCGGTCATGGTTGCCTGTATTGCTCAACGCCCTCAATGATGCGTACCCAAACAAAAGTTTTTAAAAACATCAAAGGCTCTTCGTTTAAAGCTTTTGAAGCCGGAATTGCCGTGGTGGATCCCGATACTCCAAAACGGATTGCGCAGAAAGCCCGACGGCTTAAACCTTCGGATACCGTCATGTTCTGCTCCTACACCGATGGTTGGAGCCCAGAGGCCCAAAAATTCCAACTGGGCAGAAAATGTCTCCAGGAGGTAATGACAACTTCCAGGTGCAAAATTCGAATCCTGACAAAGAACGCGGCCGTCCAGGCCGACTTTGATTTAATCCGGCAGTATGCGGATCGGGTCGAGTTGTCTTTGAGCTTGACGGCGCCACCTTCAAAGAACAGCCTAATGAGAATTATAGAACCCAATGCGTCACCAGTATTGGACAGAATCAAAGCCCTGCAGGCAGCCAAACAAATCGGGATTCCCGTTTTTGGGATACTTTGTCCTTGCCTGCCCGGGGTGGCAGATACAGCCGATGCATTTGGCGAGCTTTTAGATATCATGTTATCTCTGGAGCCAACGGCAATCTGGACCGAACCGGTCAATCCGAGGGGGCCCGGGCTGAAAAATTGCGCCGAACACCTCGGTCGTCATGATTTATTCCATGAAGCCGATCAAATTAACGCTGTCCGAAACAGGCAAACATACAACAGGTATGTTTACCATTTCATAGAAACAGCTACCGCCGAGGCAAGGCGACGGAATTGCTTTGAGATATTAAATATATTAGTCTATGAAAGTGGCCAAGATTTTAAGGGCGACGATCAAGCGGTTATCTGGTTGAAAAAATGACCTCGAACATCAAATAGAAGCTATACTTTATCCGAGACGACGCCTAAGAAAATGGTCCCTGAAGGGCAGCTAGCACGCCGCTAATTTATAATAGGTTTAAGGTATCGGGTGTCAGTTTTCAGTATCTAACATCTCCTTTCCCTGACACCCGACACCTGATACCCGAAACCTCAATTTATTTTAATACAGATTCCCAATATTGACGGCCGAATGGACCACATGGGTAAAAAACATGATTCGCCCGAGGATCTCACCCGCCAGGAGCAGCACCGGCAGCCAGATGGGAATTTTGCGAAATACGCCAAGTACAGCAAGGCCCAGCCCAAATTCAACCACCAATCGCAGCCAGAACAGCGCAGATCCGTAATAGGCCGCCCCGGTCATCTGCATCACCCGCCCACCTGAGAGCCAAACAGACGGTAGATCGCTAATTTCTTTTCCGAGAGCATCCGATAAAGCCGAGGCCACGACAACCGCCGAATATGCATCGTTGCACTGGCCGACATCGATCAGCCTGGGAACGCCGTCAATAGCCCCAAGATCATGATCGAAGAAGCGGAATTTGCCGCAGGCAAGGGTGAGAATCACGGTATCCTGCGGGGCTTTATCGACGAAATCGCTATAATGGTTACGACCCGGTTTAGCGCCGTCACAGCCGCCAACCAGAAAAAAATGCTTAATGGTTCCGGCCTTGACGTAATCGACCAAGGTGTCAATGACGCGCCCCATCGGATGATCCTGGAGGACCGTGTTACGGGCGTAACCCACCCAGACCCCACCAGAGGCTTCCTCATTGGCTAAACCGGGCATCTCAATGGCATGTTCGATCAGAGGGCCAAAATTGTCATTTTCAAGGTGCGTGACTCCAGGCCATGCTACCAGACCGGTGGTGAAGACATTGTTTTCATACCCTGCCGCCGGTTCCTGGATGCAGTTGGTCGTAAACAGGATCGGGCCCGGGAACTCGGGTAACTCCTTTTTCTGATTTTGCCAGGCGGTGCCGAAATGACCTGCCAGGTGGCTATATTTTTTTAGCTCAGGGTAGTAGGCATGGCTCAGCAGCATTTCACCGTGTGTGTAAATGTTTATATCTTTCCCCTCTGTCTGTTTCAGAAGGATTGCAAGATCTTTGAGATCGTGTCCGGATACCAAGATAGCCTTACCTGCCTTATGACCGAGGCTTACCAGGGAGGGTTCGGGGTGGCCGAAATGGCTGGTGTTGCCGGCATCCAGCAATTCCATGGCCTTTAGATTCGTTTTGCCGGTATCCAGAGCAAGAGCGACCCAATCCTGCAGGGTGAGGTTTTTGTCGGTAATTTTTGATAGTTTCTCCTGCAGGGAAGCGTAGACCTCGTCGTCCTCCTGCCCCAGAATGGCCGCATAGTCGGCATAGGCCGCCGCTCCTCGGATACCGTACAGAGTCGTTTCCTGCAAACTCCGGACATCAGCATCTCTTTGCCGATCTATAGGCAGACCGATCTCCTCCCCCTGTTTTAGTAATTTCAGGGCTCCTGACCTCAATTGGAAAAACTTCTCGGGAGGCCCTGATATCTAAAGAACCTATAAAATTTGTAGTGAAAATACGCGTAAATTCAAGATGCAACAGAGTTTATCAAAAATAAATGGAACGATAATTTAGAAAAAGGTAATGTCGTCGCCCTTTACTTTGGTTTTAGAACCGAAATAGAAAATTAAATTCAGAACGATTCGCCCAAATTCAGCTTTATCGACGCGATTTCTGAATTTTTGGTTGCATCCGATTTTACGACACATCAGTAGTCCTGAATTTAGCAATCTAACCATAAAATGACGCTAAAGGTAGTTGAAGAATATAAATCCAGTCAAATCAAGGGGCATCTGTCGATTGCATTTTGAAAGACCCGTAAATGCTTGTAGTTGTTAATCCGAACGATCAATTTGTGCCTTCCCGAAAGCGCCTCGATGACGATCCGGTTCTCATCATCTTCTCTTTCAGCCGTGCTTTGAAATGACGCCGGGCTGCTAATGTTTGAAGAATGTCGTAGACCCGCGTAAAGCGTTTTTTAGAGCCTGCTTTGCCTTTTTGCTGAAAGTCGGATGAACGAAGAAAACGCAGAAAAGCCAAAACCAGCCCAAGACGAAGACAACCAAAATATATTTTAATGCCGGGCCAAAAGGCAAAAAATTCAAAGGCGTCCATCCTGCCTGGGCGCCACCAATCCATTCCATAAATGCATTTGCAGCTAACGCAAAAATGAAGGGAAAGAGAAAAAGCGGAGCGGAAAACAAACCGGCAGCCGGTAAACCAAACAAAAATCTTGGAATGGCTTTTCCAGGGGTTTGTGGGGTGTCCAGTGCCGTTGGAAGAGAGCGGAATGGCGAAACCGAACCACCAGAATAGAGCCGACATAAACTGTAGGCCTTTATATAATGCGGAATCGAATAACCTCGCTGCACGATAGAAATTTGAAGATTCGGGAAAATTGATCGTGGGAACCTTAGTACCTTGAAAACCTGAAACAGCAGGATTGTTGACCGTGGGAACCTCCGAAGCAAAGCCGAAAATGCCGATGCCAATAGAAATAACCCAGAAAATGGTCATGATAATCAGATAGCCGAGCAGCCATCTGCACCGCTTTCCGGAAAGGCGCGGCGGAAAGGATTTCAACAAAAACCTACCAACGGCAAGACCCGGAATGAATAGTAATGGACAAAAAATGAAGGCCATCAAATTCGGAATTTTGCGTTTGACTGGAAGCAGTGCTATTTATAGAAGCACCTCCTTGAAGAGGATTATTCCGGATTGCATAGACCAGGAAGAGTTTCAGACTGTTGGGAGATTTTGACTGATAGATCACTTTGGCAACCCTATCGGATGAATTCTTCGCCGCGATATATGTCATCCGCTCTTGCGAGAAAGAGGCCTGAATGATATATCGCGCCAGGCTTTCTAGACCCTCCTGATTGTGCGGCCAAATGGCTTTGCCGCAATAAACGTTAAATCCACTGTGGTGCTCTCCGAGGCGTAGCATCAATGCAAAAATTTATGTATATACCTGAATCAACATCTTGATTGTGCCCTCATCATCGCAAAACCAAGCCTTTTAGACTGGCAATATGAGAAATATTCATGTAAATAAAGCTTTATCGTAACCGTGCGAAACCTCTGAAATCCTAAATGGTGCCCCACTTAGATACCCTAGAGATGAGGTTAATGAATATCAAAACGAAGAAAGAGATGCTGAATAATCCAACGACTCCAAAACCCGGAACAACAATCTCGGGATGCATCCGCTGCGGTACCTGTTGTGAAAAGGGTGGTCCCGGTTTTCACATAGAAGATCGAATGCTCATAGATAAAGGGGTGATTCCCTCCAGATACCTTTATACCATCCGCGAAGGCGAACTTGCCCGCGATAACGTCAAAGGATGCTTAAAGCCGGTAGAATCGGATATCATCAAAATCAAAGGCAAAGAAGGTCGCTGGGCATGTATTTTTTTTGATGAAGTAAGCAAGGGATGCACCATCTATAACGACCGGCCTCTGGAATGCCGGGCGCTGAAATGCTGGGATACCCGTGAGCTTGAACAAATTTACGCAACCACACGGCTGACACGCAAGGTACTTGTATCGGAAGTCAACGGTTTGTGGGATTTGATCGAGGACCATCAGGCCCGCTGTGATTATAAAAAGATCCAGGATCTGATCAAAGACCTGACCAGCGACAATCGAAACGACGCGCAGCGAAAACTTATAGAAATCATCCGCTACGACGCCGAAATTCGAAACCTGGTCATTTCCAGAGGCGGGCTGGATGCTGACATGCTCGATTTTTTATTCGGCCGGCCGTTGACCCAAACCCTGGGAAACTATGGGATTAAGATCCAACAGGAAGGCACACAAATCCGTCTGGACAGGAGATAAAATGAAGGCCATTGTCGTCAAACGAGAAAGTAAAATGCCTTTGTTGTCATGGAAAGAGATACCGGATATTCAATGCGGCCCGGAAGAAGTGCTCGTTGAGGTAAAGGCAACGGCCGTCAACCGGGCCGATTTGCTGCAGGCTCTGGGTTTATACCCGCCGCCGCCCGGAGAATCCGAGATCCTCGGACTTGAAATGGCCGGTGTGGTTGCGGCAATCGGAGATGCGGTCCACAACCGGCAGATCGGGGACCGGGTATTGGCGCTGCTTCCCGGCGGGGGATACGCCCAGCAGGCCGTCGTTCACCACCAGATGCTGATCGATTTGCCGGGCAGCTGGTCGTTTGCCGAAGGGGCCGCCATTGCTGAAGTTTGGCTGACGGCCTTTGTCAACCTCTTTATCGAGGGGACCCTTCAACCCGGCGAGGCCGTCATGATCCATGCCGGGGGCAGCGGCGTCGGTACTGCCGGCATTCAAATGGCCCGTGAAGCTGGCGCCGCTGTATACGTTACCGCCGGTACCCAGATTAAATTAGACAAATGCCGTGCTCTGGGAGCCGAGCTGGCCGTCAATTACAAGGAAGAGGACTTTTTCGAAGCGGTGATGACCGCGACCGGGGGAAACGGCGTCGATCTTATCCTCGATCCGGTCGGTGGCGCCTATCTGAATCGGAATCTGGATCTTTTAAAGGAAAATGGGCGGCTGATTAATATCGGTCTGCTGGGGGGAAACAGCGTTGAAATGAATCTGGCAACCGTACTGGGGAAAAGCCTGCGAATCATCGGCTCGCGGTTGCGATCGCGGCCCTTGACCGAAAAGATCGCCATCACCCGGAAGTTCAAAGAGCGCTTCTGGCCCATGTTGGAAGAGGGCAGGATCCATCCGGTGATCGATAGGGTTTTTCCGATTGAAGAGGCCCAGGCGGCCCATGCATATGTTCGAAAGAATCGCAATACCGGCAAGGTGATATTGGAAGTGGGGATTGAAGAATGACCGGTTCCAGGTTCAGGGTTCTTGGTTCAGAGGTTATGAAATCCTGATTTACGGCGCTTCATACTCAATTGATTGGAATGGCCGCTTTCTAATATTGGTTGAAACCTGGTGTTCGTCCCGATTTACCTGCAATATAATTGTTTGATAGCGGTTAGGACACTTCAACCTTGAACTGTGAACGTTGAACCTCTCAACCTATATCGTTTTGTTTTTCGACAGCCCAATCGATCTGAAAATCATTTTGTACGATGGATGCGATGTGTTGGTCATAAAAAAAATGCTCGATCAGCCAATCTTTGCTTTCATATTGAATGATCAAATGACAGTCGTCCAGTATTTGTCGAACCTGACACTTCAAGAGGTCTTTAATTCCGATTCCAGTGGCTTTGAGCACGGCTTCTTTCGATGTCCAGAAGCGAAAAAATGTCAATAGGGATTTTTCCGACTTATCTGCCAAGGACCATTCCGAATCAGCGGCGGTTTTTCGGAAAAGGCCTCCGGATATATCGCGGATTCTTTCGATATCGATGCCGACGGGCGCAGGGGCCACGACACCGGCGACATATAGTGATTTGTGCGTAAGGGACCAAAAGGTGCCGCCAAAGGGCAGGGGCATACCGTTTTCATCCTTGAGCAGTTCACCCGTTCGGATGCCGCTTTTGGCGGCGGATTTTGTCAGAGCGCGGCGGGCATGACGGCTCAAATAAAGGACGCGGTCTTTTGGTTTGAATTCCTGGACCCGCTCCGGAACCGGGAGGACGACCGGATGGAGTACTTGATTGGGATTTGTTTCAAATGCCATACGAACCCTGGGTAGAAAAACGAATGACGATTGACGAACTAAGGAATTCTATCCATTTTATTTTTTAAAAGAGTAGAGCGAGTCTATTCCGCTGAAATGGCTACGAAGGCCGGTATCGACAACCGCAACCCGCAACCCGTCACTCGTCTTCCAACTTTTTAAGAATAATCCTGCAATCCGCGGCCGTTGCGCCCTGGCCCCGTTCATGGACTAGCAGGGGATTGATATCCAACTCCATAATTTCCGGATGGTTGGTGGCCATGTGTGACAGGCTCACCAGTGATTTTTCAATGGCTTCAACATCGGCTAAGGGCCGCCCCCTGAATTCCTGGAACAGACGATAACCTTTGATTTCTCGAACCATGCGACGGGCTTCGTTTCTGCCGATGGGCGCCAGTCGAAACACCACATCCTGGAATACCTCGACAAAAATACCGCCGATGCCGACCATGAGCAGCGGACCGAAAACCGGGTAACGATTCAGTCCCAATATGACTTCTCTGCCGGCCGGCGCCATCTTCTGAACCAGCACACCTTCAATTTTAGCAGCCGGGTCGAATTCAGCAGCGCGGGTGATAATCGATTCAAATGCTTTTTTGACGTCTTCCTGATTTTCAAGATTCAAAACGACCCCGCCGGCATCCGTCTTGTGCAGGATCTGGGCGGAAACGATTTTGAGCACCACCGGAAAACCCATGTCCACCGCCAGGGCGGCCGCTTCATGGGCGTCCTTGGCCAGTCGGTTCGGCAGTACATTGAATCCGTAACATTTAAGCAGTCCGGTTCCCTCCAGTTCACCGATATGGGTTTTGCCGGCGCTCAAACAGTCTTCTATAATTTGGGCCGCACCCTGCCGGTCGTGCTGCAGATCGAATTGAGCCAGCCGTTGACGGTTTAACCATTGGGCATACCGGTAAAGAGCCCCAAACGCTTTGGCGGCATTTTCCGGGAAATTAAAAACCGGAATACCTTGCTCCTGTAAGTAGTTTACGCCGGACGATACATCGACAATTCCCATGAAGCAGCACAATATGGGTTTTAGGGAGCGTCTGGCAATTCGACCAATGGCTTCGGCAGTCCCGAGGACATCGGTCATGGACTGGGGGGTTAAAATTACCAGGGCGCCGTCAACGCCTTCATCCCTGATGACGGCGGCCAAGGCATTTTCATAGCGGTCCGTGGGGGCATCACCGATGACATCCACCGGATTTTGCAAATTTGCCGTATTGGGCAGGTGACTGTCAAGGGCTTCGATGGTGTCATCGTGGAATTTCGCCAACTTCAGTCCGGAGGATACCGTCATGTCGGTGGCGACGATGCCCGGTCCGCCGGCATTGGTGACAATTGCAATGCGGTTGCCGTCAGGAACCTTACGGCGAAGCTTTCCCAGGGCACTTTCATTTTTATAAGCAAAGGCAGTGGCAAAATCAAAAAGTTCATTAATGGAATCGACCCGGATGATGCCGGATTGCTTGAAGATGGCATCATAGACACCCTCCGTTCCGGCCAGTGCGCCGGTGTGAGAGGCAGCCGCCTGGGCGCCGGCACCTGTGCGACCGGATTTGATTACCAGCACCGGTGTCGGACGGAAATCGCCAGTGGTTATCTCTTTGACGGCTTCAATAAATTCCGGTCCTCTGCGCAGCTCCTCCAGGTAGAGCATGATCACCTCGGTATCCTCGTCCTCGTGAAAATACCGCAGAAGATCGAGTTCATCGACATCCGCCTTGTTGCCGATGGAGATAAATTTAGAAAAACCGAAATCCCGGTCGGCGGCAAAATCAAGGACCGCTGCGCACAAGGCCCCGCTTTGGGAGATGAAGGAAATATTGCCGGCTTTGGGCATGCGAGCCGAAAAACTGGCATTTAGCCGGACATTGGAAAGGGGATTGATTACGCCCAGACAGTTGGGGCCGACCAGCCGGACGTCAGCCTGCCTGCAGAGGGAGACAATTTTATTTTCGACAGCAAGGCCATCTTTGCCGACTTCCCGAAACCCGGCGGAGACGATGACAATCCCTTTGGTTCCCTTTTCAATGGCCTCTTGGGTGGCCGCCAGTGCCGCGCCGGGGGGCAGGATAATCATGGCCAGATCCACGTCGTCGGGAATTTCAGCAATATTTGGGTAGGCCCTTACGCTGGAAACGGAGCGGGCTCTCGGGTTTACCGGATACAGGGTGCCCCGGTAGCCTCCCTTTAGGATATTGACGAAAATATCGTGACCCACTTTCCCGGGCGTTGTGGATGCCCCAATGACGGCCAGGGACTGGGGGGAAAAAATTGCATCGAGTTTATTCACTTTTGATCTCCTTCTTAATTTTAAGCGCTTGGGTATATATCTTGTTTCTGGACATGCCGGTTTTTGCGGCGATCTCCCTGGCAATCTGCGACAGCGAATCCCGGCGATCTATAACGGCAGTCCTGATCTGATCTCCGACGACGTCCCAGGATTGGATTTCCGGTTTTTCAGATCCGGCCACCAACAGGGTACATTCACCTTTAATATCGGCCCTGTCTTTGAGCTGGCTGACTAGTTCCGACAACCAACCCCTTAGAAATTCTTCATGGCGTTTGGTCATTTCCCGAGCCAAAACAAGGTAGCGATCCCCCATGGCCGTATTAATTTCGCCCAAAAAGGTCAGGATTCGTCTGGGAGACTCATAAAATATAAGGGTCCGGGTCTCACTTGCAAGATCGCTGAGTTGTTGCCGACGTTTTGTTTTCTTTCTGGCTGGGAACCCTATAAATACAAATGAATCCGTCGGCAGCCCGGCCACGCTCAATGCGGCGGTGGCAGCGGATACACCGGGAATGGGAATGACATTCAAATGGTCGGCCAAGGCGGTCGTGATCAACCGATAGCCGGGATCTGACACGGTGGGTGTGCCGGCATTGGAGACCAGCGCAATAGATAGACCCTTTTTGAGTTTTGCGATGAGCTTTGGGGTCCGCTCGGCTTCATTGTGCTCATGATAGGAAATCAGGCTGCTTTTAAGGGCGTGCATTTCCAAAAACCGTCGCGTTTTACGGGTATCTTCGGCGGCGATCAGATCAACCTCGCGCAGTACGTTGAGCGCCCGTAAGGTGATGTCATCGCGATTGCCGATGGGTGTGGCAACGACATACAGCGTGCCTGGGCGAATGGCGTTCGCACTTTTTTTGGGGGAACTATCCGTATTCAAAACGATTCCCTTATTGGCTTTACCCACAAAATTTGGGATTTTGGATTTGGGAATTCGGATTCAAGGAATTCTATCAATCTTTTAAATGCGGACTGGATCCAATTTTAATTTTTTTTAGACAGGATTTACAGGATTGACGGGATTTTTTTCGCCTACGGCGAGAGGCCCTACGGCCGAAGGCCGCTACATCCTGACAATCCTGTTGATCCTGTCCAGTTGCTTTTTAATGATTAAGAAACCATTCCTCTTTTTTTTGCCGTACTTCGAGATTATTCATAGGCGAGTTCGAAGGCATTTTTAACGATCTCTATCTGAGGTTCGTCCTGATTGGAGGTGATGGCCACCACATCAAATCTGGCCCTGGCATCCGATTGCTTTGTGGCCTTAAGATAGGTAAGGGCAACCATTGAAATTTTACGCTGTTTTTTTGGCGTTACGGCCCATTTGGGATTGCCGTAGCGTACTGATTTTCTTGTTTTCACTTCCACAAAAACAAGGGTTTTCTTTTCCTTGGCAATAATATCGATTTCACCTAACTTTGTGCGATAGTTCTGCTCAAGAATTTTATATCCGTTTTTCTTGAGATACCAGACGGCCAGGGATTCACCTTGTTCGCCGAATTTTTGTCGGGTATGTTGCATAAATAAATTGGTTTAAGCTAAGTCCATCGATTCATAAATACGATCACGTATTTATTCACTCAGGACTTAGTGCTGAGTGAGCATTATAAATTATTCTCATTCTAAGAATATGTAACTGCAATTGCGAATCGTAGTACTAAGCCGGATGAACCGCATAAAATAGCCACCCCTGTGAAATGGACTACGGCCCAGATGAATTGCTTTCTCTTTGTTATTTACAATAGATTTATCATTTGCAAAATTCAACAGGGCAAATATTTCACTGAGCAGGCAAAGGCACAAAGACACAATTACACAAACAATAATTGTGTATTTTAATTTAACTTCGTGTTTGGTGTCTTGGTGGCGAAAATTTTTATCACAATGACAGTATTAAATATTAGAGGAAGCGTGAAATAGCAAGATTTAATCTCTCCCGGGTTTAATTCCCCGCAGCTTGCTGCGATAAAAGTGAGATAAATCCTAAAAAAACATGATACTCCGCGGTTTGCCGAGGAGAGATTTCATCCATTGATATTTGTACTTCTGTATGGGTACTTAGTACATAACTGGTGCCCATCTATAAAAGACTGTTATCAAAGATGGGCACATTTTGGAGTTTCCAATCCAGAAATGAGGATTTTTGTCCAAGGTCAAGGAAATCAAGCGCTTGTGCGGAGGCGTAGTTTACTACGCCGCACAAGCCAGCGCGTAGATTGACGCCGAGATTGGGCAAAAATACCATTTGTGGATAGAAACTAACTAAAGGGTCTCCAGCGGACTATTAACGGCCTGGATATCCTTCTGCATGACGTGAGTATATATTTCGGTGGTCTTCACATCGACATGCCCCATGAGCTCCTGGACGACACGAATGTTCACCCCGTCTTCGAGCAAATGGGTCGCAAAGGAATGGCGCAAGGTGTGGGTGCCAACACATTTTGTGATTCCGGCCCGATCCACAGCGATCTTGAGGGCTTTCTGCAAACCGGATTCAAGCACATGGTGCCTGCGAAGCGTTTCAGATCTGGGATCCTTGCTCAGCTTTTTGGCGGGGAAAACATATTGCCATCTATATTC